>CAJXQP010000064.1 GCA_913058275.1 uncultured Gammaproteobacteria bacterium
CTCGGTCTCGTGGGCTCGGAGATGTGTATAAGAGACAGGTAGTGAAGCTTACTTGTACGCATTGTCTTTCCTTAATCATGTAGTTCAAAAATGCTAGAGTTATACCTAACCATTGCTGCTACTTTTGATAGAGCAATACAAACTTGTCAGTGTTTTCACGGATAGATGGATCCTGGACGCCAATATCCAATGGATCATTTTCATTGCTATGAAGCTGCGAGGCTCTCACTAAGGTTAAGCCTGCATCTTCGGCGAGTTCTTTAACAATGCCTTGGTAGATTCTATGCAAGCTGCTGCCTGCGTCAGTCCCTGAATCAGCAGTAGCATTGTGGTCGATTGCAAGAAATACACCTCCAGGTTTTAGAACTCTAGCTATCTGAGAAAAAGTTTCGGTTGAGTCACCCAGGTTTTGACCGCCTGGCTCAAACCACAACTCGTGAGGCCCCAATATCCAGGTCACCATATCAACAGAGTTATTGTCAGCTTCTAGTTGATCAAAATTAACTCTGGTAAAAGTGACATTTGATAGACGGTTGTTCTCCAGTCGAACTCGTACCGGCTCAGCAGCGAAGCCATCAAAGGCAGGCGGGTTTTGCATGATGACGCTGCCGCTATTTCCAACTGTCCGACTGAGTATCTCTGTGTAGTAACCACTACCGGCTTCCATTTCCAAAACAGTCATACCCTCTTCTATGCCGGCAAACGCTAGCACTTCCAACGGCATGCGCCGGCTATCCTCTGCAACGTCTTCACTTGGTCTGTCACTGTGGTTTAGTGAAGCCTGAACGAGTTCAGCCGATGAGTCTGCCTGTGCGGCAGCTCCGATTAACAGGGAAAGCGGAAGTACTATTGTGACTAGCAACTTTTTGAATCTATTCATCTGTAACTCCTTCTGTATTTGCTACAACTAGTAACTAAATGCTGGCGATCTAGAGAGACTTTTCCAGCGAGATTAACCCCAAGGCACTCTCTAATGTGCAATTCATTCGCAATGCGTATAATATAGGACCAATCAGTCCCAATTACAAGCACCCTAAGAACAAGTGCGCTATAATTGGCAATTGTTGAATTCAGAGTTTTATAAGCCATGGCAGGTAGACCACGAGAATTTGATGCAGACGGCGCACGCGATATCGCGATGCAGCTTTTCTGGTCGCAGGGTTATGATGCGACTTCGCTCAGCGACCTACTCACGGCCATGGGTTTATCAAAAAGCAGCTTCTACCAAACCTTCGAATCCAAACTCTCGCTATTTGAACTCTGTCTCGAGCGCTACAAAGAAATACTCGTAGGCGCCATGAGCAAAGGTTTGGCGAATGCGCCGAGCGCGATGGCATTCATAAACTTTGCATTAGTCGATGTGGCAAACGATACCAATGACCCGCTAGGCCGACGCGGCTGTCTGCTAATGAACACAGCAGCAGAATTTGCGCAGAGAGATCCTGGAATTGCGCGCTGCGTAGAAGCTGGCATACAAGCGACGCGAGATGTTTTCCTAGAAGCGATAACCGTAGCTCAAGCAGCTGGGGACATCGATTCCAATGCTAGGACCGAGGTACTGGCAGATTACTTAGTGACTATTGTAAGTGGGCTAAAAACCCAGGTTAAAGCTGGCGCCAGTCGCGATCAAGTCGCGAACATTGCCGAGCTGTCTGTAGCCGCTCTTCAGCGCATGACTTGACTCATGTAGGCGAGCGATCAACATGCTCTAGCGCGAGTTTCCCTCATAGCAATAGATTGCTATCCTTGCTGTAGCTCTTGACTCATTTCTTATTCCATTCCTCGCTCGACAGTGCCGAGGACAATCATCCTGCCTTGAGGTGACTTCATTGAAACTTTACGACCTACCCGCTTCACCTAACGCTCGCCGCGTGCGAATTTTTCTGGCTGAAAAAGGGTTAGTAATTCCCATGGTGCCTGTGAATATGATGACCGGCGAAAACCAAACAGAGGATTATCTAAAGAAAAATTCCCTAGGCAGAATGCCGCTTCTTGAACTGGATGATGGCAGCTACATTTCTGAGTCCATGGCTATATGTAGATACATTGAAGAAATGCATCCCAGCCCTGCATTAATGGGAAGCGGCGCACTGGAAACAGCTACCATAGAGATGTGGCAACGACGTATGGAATTTGAATTCATTCTGCCTATCATCAGTATTTTTCGACATACTGCCGACATGTGGAAAGACCGATTCGTCCAGATAGCCCAAGTAGCTGAACAGGAGAGGCTAACGGTAAGTGCACGGATGGAATGGCTAGATAAGGAGCTAGATGGGAAGCAATTTATAGCAGGAGACGACTACACCGTAGCCGACATAACGGCACAGTGCGCTTTTGTGATGGCCAAAGCCGCCCTGGGCATTAAAATTCCTGAAGAGTTGGAAAACTTGAGCAACTGGTGGGCTACAGTAACCACGCGCTCAACTGCCCGAGCTTGAGCTGGGCTCAATGAGCCGGATCTCGATAACAACAATGCTAGAAACCATTCAGAGTTAAGGATTTACGATGACTTTTATCACAACTCATATCAAATGGATCATGCTGATCACAGGCTTATTCACTTGCAGTATGTTTCAAGCATTTCTATCTCCAGAAAACGGTTTGAACATGGTATTCGGCACAAGTATTGATGGACCAATCGCTGAAGTTGTAGTGAGGAATTGGGGCGCCCTGATAGGTATAGTCGGCGTGCTGCTTATTTTTGGCGCGTTCAAGCCACATTCTAGGCCGCTAATTTTAGTTGTTAGCGCTGTCACCAAAGTCATTTTCATAAGCCTTATTCTGATCTATGGAAGTGACTACTTGGAAACTGCCGGTGGCCCCATCGTCTTTGATAGCATTGCGATTTTACTTTATCTGATCTATCTCATTCAGAATCGTAAAGAACTGAAGTTCTGAGGCATAGTGTCGGATGTAGGACTCTTAGAAAAAAGAACAATTCCGAAAAAAGTTCCACAGGCTTATTAAATTGAGGTCCTGTGGACTATGAGGTTTTTCGCTAAAGCCATTAATCTATATTTATTGCTTCAGAGTTCGCGGGAAGCGAAATCACCATCCCATCTTCTGTAATAATTGCGGATTCCGGAATACCACGACTAAACGCAGCAACAGCCATAGGATTCCTCGGCGCGGGCACTAAGTGATACAAAGCTAATTGGCCGATATCAGCCTCATCCACCAGACGTTGTAGATCCGATGTAGTCGCATGGTAATCCTGAATATCATGTAAGACCGTTGCAACCCTTGTGATGCCGGCACTGCGTAACGCATTCTCGGCCGCTTGCACGAGTTGTAGTGCCATGGCGTCGTGCAACACTACGTCCGCGCCGTCAGACATCTCTATTATTTTCTCGGTGACTAGACTATCTCCACTAATAACCACTGAGCGACCCGCGTAATCCAGCCGGGAGCCAAAGGCAGGTTCGATAGGTGGATGGGAGACCTCGAAGGCAGTGATGCGCAAGCCATCCTCTTCCAAGATCACTCCTTCCTCGATAGTACGAGATTGAAGAACGCCAAGTTGAGGATTCAGCAACTCCTCGCCGTGATGAGCCACTCGGTATCCGCGGTCAAGCTCGTACGTGATATTCAATCCCTCAACGATGCGATCGACTCCTAGCGGACCGATGATCTACAGCGGGGCCGGTCTGCCCGCGACCCAGGAATTGAGATTAAAATCGCCAATGTCGGAGATATGATCGGAATGGAAATGCGTGAGCAAAATACCGCGCAACTTAGCCGTTGGAATGCCTGCGAGATTCGCTGTGGCAGCAGAGCCAGAGCCTGCATCTATGAGGTAGAGATGTTCGGGTGTTTCAACTGCCACACAGGCCTGCGCGCGACCGGGAGCCGGTAGAGGTGAGGAAGTACCACACAGGGTTATCTTCAGTCAGTCAAAACCTACCGGGGAGGAAGATGGTAACTGCGCGTCGCTCACCGTCGAAAAAAACAATAATCCTATGACGCCAATTTTACTTACACACTTACTCCTACTCATAACCCTACTATCCTATAGTTCCCTTAAATTAATATCCCAAGCACTTCACACTTCTAATCTTCCTTAGGCGTGCCATTTCCATTCATACCCATCGACTCGTAGCGTCTCCAGCCGGCTAGAATTCCTGCCAGACCGTGGTTGCCTTCATGGCAGGCGTACTCGTAGATCGGATCTTCTATACGGCGCATCGGCAACCGGGCCGACCAGGACACATCCCAGGTATTCGGGTCTTCGACAGTGAAGTCATAGTCCAGAGTGTTCTCATCAAGCCAGGTGAAACGCTCCTCGACCTTCATCGCCTTCGATGTATTCCGCCAGCCATTTGCGTAGTAATAGTTCTGCGTATTAATCACTAGCGTGTCGCCGTCCCAGTGAGCAATCGAGTCTCCTTCCCATTTCAATTGTTTGGTATGGTGCTCATCGCCGAATCGGATGATGCGTGCGTGATGAATCATCTCACTTAGGATCATGACATGATCTTCGGTCTGCACGAGCTGCATATTGTTATTGTAGGAGCCAGATATCATCGGCGGACCTGTGCGAGCATTCAGCAGGCAGCGATCGTTCAGCGTTCTCGCCTCGGGCCCTTCACTGAGTCTAAGTTTCTCGCGATATTCCGCAGAGCGCACTACTCCCTTCGCGTTGAGCTCAGGGACGCGGCCATTAGGTGGATCGTAGACTAGAGACGTTCTTCGATCTGCGACCGTTTCGACTCCGCGCTCATACCAAAACTCATTATAGGAGATCACGCCTGGCGGGTAACCCGCGCCGCCAACAGAATCGATAATTAGATCTCGATTCTGTCGTCTATTCTCAAACGAGGCCCACTCGGCAGCTTCTTCGGCCGTTAGAGAGGCCTTGTCGGCAAGTTCGGGAGGCCTATTCAAGGGCGTAAGTGTCCGAAAGGTAAAGGTGCCTTGAAAATCTGGCACACCGTGTTCGGTGCGCGGAATTACTCCAGACTGCGCCGATACAGATGGAGCGACGATGACTGCCGCGACGAATGCAGCCGCACTGCTTAAGAGTCTTCTGTTCATGAAATTCTCCTTACAATTATTGTTATGGATTATAGCGCCGTTACTAATTCTGATAGACCAACTCTCCACCCACATAGGTCTGTTCAATCTCGATATCCATGATCTCTTCCGGATCAATAGTGAGAATGTCATCGGAGAGAACGACCATGTCGGCAAGCTTGCCGGGCTCAAGCGAACCTTTTATGTCTTCTTCGAAACCGAGATAGGCTCCTTTGATTGTGTAGCCGGCAATCGCTTCTTCGATAGAGATAGCCTCATCCGCTCCGAATACTCTTCCGCTCATGCCTTTTCTGGTGACTGCCGCATAGATGCCTACCAGCGGACCTATGGGTAGGATGTCGCTAGAGATCGCAACATGAATGCCGTGATCCATCGGCGAACGCAAGGGATTATTATGCTCGAGACGCCAGCCATCGAGGTTCGCCACGTAACGCCCCTCTAAGGTGTAGGTGAAATTTGGCTGCTGCGTGATATGGATACCATGCTCTGCCATTGTCTCCATTGTTTCGTCTGATGGACGCATAGAGAAGTGATTTAGATACGTACGGTGGTCTTCTCGCGGATTTCTCGTGAGCGCATCGGCTAGCGTATCGACCACCAGCTCAATCGCCGCATCGCCGATCGCATGAACACCCATCTGCCAGCCCGCGTCGTGAATCTCATTAATATGAGCGACTAGTTCTTCTGCAGGCATGTTCAGGTAACCGCGGTAGTCGCCCTGATTCAAGTAAGGCTCTTTAGTAAACGCGGCTGGGCCGGTAAAACCACCATCAGCAAATACTTTGATGGGACCGATCCTTAGGAACTCATTGCCGTCGCCGACTCTGGCTTTAACTTCACTGATCCCTTCAGGATCGAACCACTGAAACTGTACTGCAGAGCGCGGCAGTTTAACATCCGGCTTAGCGTAAAGCTCTTCCCACATAGCGTATTCATCAGGGGCTGTCGCGGCATCGGTTATACTGGTGATTCCTTTGGCGAGCAGATTGCCCAAATTAATTTCGAGGCTGGCGAGCAACTCTTCATAGGTTGAGTCAGGCACTAGGCGGCCGACGATGTTCTGCCGCTCACGAATAATGCCATTCGCAACACCATTCTCGTCGCGTTCGATTACACCACCTTCGGGATCGGGCGTATTATTGTTTATCTCGGCTAGTCCCAGTGCCGATGTACTAACAACCGCACTATGGCCTCCCGCTCGAGTAAGGGTTACGGGATTGCGCGGGGCAGCTATATCAAGATCACCACGAAGCGGTTTGCGTCCTTCCGCCAACTCATCTTCCGACCAGCCATAGCCGGTAATCCACTCTCCCGCTCCTAACTCCTCAGCTTTTGCGCGAATCAAATCCTGCATCTCGGCAATGGAGGTAATTTCGTTCAAATCGATATAGCGCTGCGGGTCACCGCTTATGTGCGTATGGGAATCTATGAAGCCAGGAATGAGTGTCTTGCCGTCGAGATCGCGCACAGTGACGGCCTCGTACTTATCTAGCAGTAAAGCATCACCTAGCTCGACGACTTTGCCATCGCTCACCACGATTGTACTGTGGATGCTAAATTCCTCATCGACGGAAACGACCTTTCCATTGCTTAATATTAGGTCGGCAGGAATTTTAATCACCGACTCCTGCGCAGGCTGACATGCAGCAAGCGCGGCAACTAGAGTTGAGATGAGGAAGGCGCTACTAAGATTCTTCATATTTTGTCCTGTTTTATTATTCTACTTGTAGGGTCAAGACTGTCTAAACGAAACAAACTTACTGTATTAAGTTTTCTTTCTTCGCATATTCAAGTGTTGCAGCTAGTGCCGTACCAAATTTCTCAACCATCTCATCGATCTGGTTTTCTTCAATGATAAGTGGCGGGCAGAAGGCAACAGAGCTCCCGCTAACCACACGCAGCAACAAGCCCGCATCCTGACAAGCACGCTGTGCAAACGCGCCCACCTGGCCATCGCTAAATGCTTGGCCGGTTTCTTTATTCGCTACTAGCTCAATCGCACCGATGAGACCCTTACCCCGCACCTCACCTACTAGCTCATGCCCTGCATATTCCTGCAGTCGGGATTGCATGTGCGCCCCCATTTTCGCCGCTCTCGCGAATAGATCGTCGCGCTCATATATCTCCAATGCTTTTAGTGCGGCGGCGCAGGCTACAGGATGGCCGGTGTAAGTATAGCCATGCCCGAACATACCCACATCGGCACTTTGCTGCGCCATCGCTTCGTACATTTCGCCAGGAACAACCGCCGCGCTGATCGGCACGTAGGCTGACGACAGCTGTTTCGCCAAACTCATAAGGTCTGGTTTTATACCCATAGTCGTCGAGCCGAAGTCATTTCCCGTTCTACCGAATCCGCAGATCACCTCATCGGCCCATAGGAAGATATCGTGCTCTTTCAACAAGGCTTGCACCTTAGGCAGATAGCCTTCCGGAGGCACGATCACGCCACCGGCACCCATTAGTGGCTCGGCAATGAAGGCAGCTATAGTCTCTGCACCTTCTTCAAAAATTAGTTTTTCTAGACTTTGTAATAGCCGTGAAACAAATTCGTCTTCCGACTCATCGCCCACCTTACCGCGGAAGTAGTGCGGACAATCAGCTCGAAGAATACCAAGCGCTTCCACCGGCAGATCGAAGTGGCTGTGCATCACCGGCAATCCAGTTAGAGACGCGGAGGCGACGGTCACGCCGTGATAGCCGCGATCTAATGCGATGATTTTCTTCTTCTGGGGTTTGCCGATGGCATTACTGTAGTAGCGCAGCATCTTTATATGCGAGTCGTTCGCCTCGCTGCCCGAGTTGCTGAAGAAGATTCTCGCATCTGGGACCGGCAACATCGCTGCGAGTTTATCGGCCAATTCCATTACAACAGGATGCGTACGGCCACCGAAGAGATGGCTATAGGAGAGGGTTTTAAGTTGAGAATTGATAGCAGCAATGAGTTCTTCATTGCCGTAGCCTAGGGCGGAACACCACAGACCTGACAAGCCTTCTAGATACTGATTGCCAGCGTCGTCGTAGACATAGACGCCCTTACCGCTGACAATATTTAACTGCTCAACAGCGGCTAGATTAGTAACCGGATAAATGATCGAGGACATAGACTATTCACCTGTGTAATTGCCCTAGACTCTAGCATTTACTAGCCGATTTGAATACCAATCTACGGGCTCCGGCGCGCTTGGGCCCTACTCCTTGGCGACGAAGCCTGCCCAGCTCTGCATGTAGGTGATGAACTTGTCCGAAAGCCCTTCATCTACTAGGTGGCTGCGCGGCACTGGGTTTTCTACCGGCTTGAAGTTCGGGTCTTCGAGATAGAGATTTGGGAAGTCATGGTGCAAGATTGCCGCCCGCCCCAGCATGACCCAGTCCGCGCCAGCCGCCAACGCCTTTTCAGCCTCCTGCGGCGTGCGAATCTTACCGGCAACGCCTAGTCGAACTTCGCCTCGTTCCAGCTCAGTAAAATAGGACATGAGAGTCCTACCCTGCATGGCTTCTTCGTTCGGCTCCTTGAAGACATCCCAAAGTGACATGTCCAAGAAATCGATCTGGCCAGTGCTCATCAGCTGCTGCGCCACGGTTTGAACTTCGTTAAGCACCAATCCAAAACGCTCGGGAGACAAACGCACGCCCACCATAAAGTCATCTCTACATTGTTCACGAATACCATCGAGTATTTCGAAGAAGATGCGGCTCCTGTTCTCAACAGAGCCTCCATAGTGGTCATCGCGTTGGTTGTTTTCGCTGCTCAGAAACTGACAGAGAATATAACTGTGGGCACCATGAATCTCGACACCATCAAATCCCGCCTCCTGAGAACGAACCGCTGCCGCTATGAAATCGGCAACTAGCTGTTCGACCTCGATCAAGCTCAGCGCCCGAGCGCCTGTCTTCTCATCCCCAGAGGGGCTCACCGGGTCTGTACCAATCAGTTCACTCGGCGAGCGCATGCCGGCGTGATGGAGCTGACAGATCGCTATGCTGTTGTGGGCCTTGATCGTTGCGGCAAGATGACTCAAACCTTCGATGTGCTTGTCCGAGAACACGCCAAGCTGCCCCGGAAAGCCCTGACCGACTGCCTGCACGTGCGCTGCACAGGTCATGGTGAGACCAAATCCGCCCTCGGCGCGCATGGTGAGCCATCTAAACTCCTCGTCCGATAGCACGCCATCCTCATGACTCTGGGTGTTAGTAAGAGGTGCCAACATGAAGCGATTCTTCATAGTCGGGCCACGAGTAAAGCTAAGCGGTTGGAAAAGTTGACTCATTTTTATTGGTAGTTCCTATTTGTAGAGAGTAAAAAGCAGGCGAAAGACTACACGTTTAGGCGGAATTCCGAAACCACTGCTTTGCTGCGCTTGGATACACTGCGCAGATTCACGTAGACTCGACAATCGAACATCTTAGCCTGTGCCCCTTCTATAGCAACCCAAGAAGAATAAGGAGACATTATGCGAACTTCGCAAATCACAGCTCTATTTACCGGCCTGCTCAGCGCCATACTTTTCGCGCCACTATTCGCGCAGGGCCCTGACGCACTCTCCTCTGGAAGTGAATGGACTCAGTATCGCGGCAATCTTGCGGGCACGGGTTTCTCGCCTTTAACGCAGATCAATCAGGACAATGTAGCCAACCTTGACAGCGCCTGGTCTTATTCGCTGCTTGCCAATGCACTCAATACTGATGAGAACCCTAGAGCGCCGAATTCGCAGGTGACGCCGATCGTTGTCGATGGCGTCATGTATCTTCCCGCGGCTGATCGCGTGATTGCACTAGACCCTGTGAGCGGTGAAGAGCTGTGGACACACAGAGTTTTGGAGAGTGCCGCATCTAGGCGCGGAGTCTCTTATTGGCCGGGCGACAACGGTTCCCGCCCACGCATCCTCTATACCGCCGGCAGGCGACTGGTGGCGCTCGATGCAGCCACGGGCGAGCTCGCCTCAGAGTTTGGTGATTCGGGTGAGATCGATATGCAGATCCCCTATAACTCCGTTGCTATGGTTTTCGAGAACACGGTAATAGTAGGAGCCAATACACCCAGAGGTGCTGAGGGAGGAATCGGCAACGCAAGAGCCTTCGATGCACGAAGCGGAGAGAAGGTCTGGGAATTTGAGTCCGTACCTGGGCCGGGAAATCTCGGACACGATACCTGGGAAGGTGATAGTTGGCGCGGAAGATTGGGCGCCAATGCCTGGCCATTCTATTTCACCGTCGATGAACAGCGCGGACTAATTTACCTCCCCCTCGCCTCGCCAATCCCGTTCGGTTACGGTGGCGACCGCGCGGGCAACAATCTTTTTTCTAATTCACTAGTCGCGGTCGATATCCGCAGCGGAGAATACCGCTGGCATTTCCAAACCATTCATCACGACCTATGGGATCACGATCCACCCGCGCCTCCGGCATTATTTGATATAGAAAAAGATGGCGAATTAATTCCAGCGTTAGGCGTGACAACCAAATCTGGATATCTGTATTTATTAAATCGAGAGACGGGGGACGCCATCTTCGGCATTGAAGAGCGCGCCGTTCCTGCCAGTGATGTGCCAGGCGAGGAGACTTCTCCTACACAACCGATTCCGACTAACCCTCCCGCATTAGCGCGAGTGAGCTTCGATGCATCCGACCTAGTTACGGCGGCCGACACATCACCCGAACATGCCGCCGCCTGCTCACAGCTGCTTGCTAACTCCGGCAACGTTACAAACCAAGGTCCATTTTCCCCTTGGGCCTACAGACCCAATGGCGCTGGAGATAACACTACGCTGCTATTCCCGGGACTGACCGGCGGACCGAACTGGGGTGGTGTAGCGTTTGACCCTGCCAGCAAGTACGCCTTCGTCTTTGCTGGCAACATAGGTAGCTTTGGCTGGGTAGAAGAATCTGAAGATGGCGCCGAATATCCAATGCAGCGTCGCGGCCCTAGGCCTGGCAACTTTCAAGTAACTATCGATGGCATGTCATTACCCTGCCAAAAGCCACCATGGGGGACTCTGTCGGCTGTAGACACTACAACGGGCAATATCGCCTGGCAGCAAACGATAGGATTGAGTGAAGTACTCCCTGAGGAAAACCAGAACACTGGTAGAGCAGGACGTGCCTCAGTCTTAGCTACCGCAGGGAATCTATTGTTCATCGCAGCAACAGATGACAACCGTCTGCGGGCACTGGACACAATGACTGGGCAACAACTGTGGGAAACGACTCTAGCGAAACGCGGAAACGCAAACCCCATGACCTACCGGGGCGCAGATGGAAATCAATACGTGGTAATTAGTGCCACAGATACGCTGCGAGCATTCAGGCTACCGTAAACCATCTGCTGACACAGTCCGCTTGCAACCTAGGCACTCGCGACTAGGTTGGGGCGTTGCTGCAAGAAATTCGTTACCTGCTCGTAGGCTAGTGCAAACTCCAACACCTTCTTATCTTCACCAAAGCGACCCATGACTTGAATGCCCATGGGTCTACCTTGCTCGTCAAAACCAGCAGGAACATTCACCACAGGATTGCCAGCAAGACTTGCTGGGATAACTACCTCCTGTCTCTTATACACATCTCCGAGCCCACGAGACCGAGGCTGATCTCGT
>CAJXQP010000065.1 GCA_913058275.1 uncultured Gammaproteobacteria bacterium
GCTGCCGATGCTGAGTGCGATCAGACCACAAATGACGCAGCTTGCAGCGTAGAAGATTGCTGGATCCAAGATAAGTAGGCTGTAGTAGATCATGGTCGGCACGGTGCCAGAGAGAATCCAGCTGCCGATTAGCAGGCCTACACTAAACAGAATAAGAATTGGCTTCAGCGCGATTGTGATTCCAGTTATAATGGCATTCTCGATTTGTTGCCAATCCTGCCCGTTACTCCAGCCTACTGCCGAGGCGACCACGGCACCGATGATGAGTGCTATCTGGTTGGCTCCCTGACTTGCATCTGCTCCAAATAGATATACCGAGAATGAGAGAAGGCTGATCAGCACAAAAATCGGAATTAGTGCCTGCTTAACTGTCGCGGGACGCAGCGATGAGTCAGATGCCGATTTGGGTGTTGATTCCATTCCTACTACCTGTTTGGGCTAATTTGATTGGTATAGAGCATAAAGGCTGGGGTTGCTGCCTGTCTATGCTATATCCATGCATTGGGCCCGCAACAGCTGGATTTGGGTTATAATTCGCTGCTTTACGGGCTGTGAGTCCGTTGGCGCTAGTACTTACTCGGCAGGGCTTGCCGATTTTGACGAATTCTTATCACTTTAATTGAACATCATTTCAAGTAGACAGCAAAAAAAGTAAGCAAGAATGACTGATATAGAAAACTACATGCAGCAGCTGGGGCGTCAGGCGAGACAGGCATCACGCCAGATCGCAAAGGCTGGTACAGAGCAGAAAAATGCAGCGCTTAACGCCATATCGCAGGCGATCGATAGTAATCGAGGCCAGCTTATTCAGGCGAACGAGCAAGATATGCAGGCAGGCACAGAGAAGGGTCTAGACGCCGCTTTGCTCGACCGGCTAGAACTGAATGCCGATCGAATCGACAGCATGATCCAGGGGCTGCGACAGGTAGCGGCTCTGGATGATCCCGTTGGCGCCATCTCAGACCTCAAATACCGCCCTAGCGGTATTCAAGTTGGCAAGATGCGGGTGCCTCTTGGTGTAATTGGCATAATTTACGAATCGCGACCGAATGTAACTTGTGAGGCTGCTAGCCTCTGTCTGAAATCTGGCAATGCCACTATCTTACGCGGCGGCTCCGAGGCAATTCGTTCGAACCAAGCCATAGCTGGCTGCATCAAGGCAGGCTTAGAGAAAGCAGGTTTGAGTGAGCACGTAGTCCAAGTTCTGGATCGCTCCGATCGAGACGCGGTTGGGCTTTTGATTACCATGCCAGAATTTGTCGACGTGATTATTCCACGAGGAGGGAAAGGCCTTATCGCTAGGATTAGTGCCGATGCGAAAGTGCCAGTAATTAAACACTTGGATGGAAACTGTCATGTCTACATTGATGACAAGGCAGATATCGAGAAGGCAATACCGATTGTGATTAACGCAAAAACGCAGCGGTGTGGCACATGCTGCGCGTTAGAGTCGTTGCTAGTCGCCGAACAAATTGCCGCTGAAGTGTTGCCTACTCTGTGTGCGCAATTGCTAGAAAAAGGTGTGGAGCTACGCGGCTGTGAAAATACGCGAGCGTTGGCCCAAGGTGTTAATCTGGCGACCGAAGCGGATTGGGAAACAGAATATCTGGCACCAATATTGTCGATAAAGATCGTTGCCGATGTAGACGCGGCGATTAGTCATATCAATACTTATAGCTCGCAGCACACAGAATCTATTGTGACCGAGGACTACACGCGGGCGCAGCGGTTCCTTAGAGAAGTCGACTCGAGTTCGGTAATGATAAATGCGTCCACACGATTTGCAGATGGCTTTGAATATGGTCTTGGAGCGGAAATTGGTATCTCGACCGACAAACTTCATGCGCGCGGTCCGGTAGGTCTTGAAGGCCTGACTTCGCAGAAGTATATCGTGCTGGGGGACGGACATATCAGGCAATGAGTTCTCCCTCAAGTTCTCCCTTAGTCGTGCTTGGCGGATTGTTTGACCCTGTGCACAAGGGGCATGTGAGCGCCGCACTGTTCGCTCTAGAATTTTTGTCTGTGCAGCGGCTCAAGATGATTCCCTGCCATTTGCCGAATCACAAGGCCCTGCCTAGTACGCAGCCTGAGCATCGATTAGCAATGCTTGAATTAGCAACTGCTTCCTATCCACAAATAGAAATAGATCCGATCGAGCTGCAACGGGATCGAGTGTCTTATTCAGTGGATACGCTGATTGAGCTGACGAAACGGCACGCTATGTTGGTATTCGTACTCGGCGTGGATTCGTTTAATAGCCTGCCCAGGTGGCATGATTGGCAGAAGATATTGGAATTGAGTCATTTGTTGGTATTGCCTAGACATGGCTCGACTCTTTCGGATGAAACTTTGCGTGCTGTTGGTATTCAGCATAGGCAGGTGGACACGAGTGAACAGATGCTGGCTAGTGCTAGTGGCAAGATTATTTTTTGTGAGAACTTCGATTATGATGTGGCATCGAGTGAAATTAGGGGAAAAATAACCAGAGGCGATGATGTGTCGGCGGCGCTTGATGCCAAGGTCGTTCAATACATTAAGGATAATTGCCTTTATCAGAATTAGTTAACTAGAGTGAGACTGGGGTTTGAATAGTACAGAATTATCAGAAATAGTTGTTGAGGCTGTGAAGGACATGAAGGGTCAATCGATTCGCTGCATCAATGTCGAAAGATTAACTTCGATCACGGACTACATGGTCATCGTGACGGGGACTTCGAGTACGCACCTGAAGGCATTGGCGGATTCGGTAAGCAAATCGGTAAAGGATGCAGGACAGGAAGTGGTGGGCATGGAAGGTAAGCTCGCCTCGGAATGGGTCTTAGTAGATCTGGGCGGTGTCGTCCTGCATTTGATGCTGGCGCCGGTGCGCGCACTTTATAATTTGGAAGAGCTTTGGAATTTCGAAACAAAGCCGGCAGCCGATGCTGATTCGGAAAACCCTGCCGCGTGAAGGTAAGGGTGCTGAGTGTGGGAACCAAGATGCCAGCCTGGGTTCTTGCGGGTATCGCAGAGTACCAGAAGCGACTGGTGGCTGACCTGGACTTCTCGCTAATAGAAATACCGATGGCTAAGCGCACGAAGAACAGCAATATTGATCAATGTAGGAAGAAGGAGAGCGATGCACTGCTAGCCTCGATTCCATCGGGAGACTATGTGGTAGCGCTGGATGTTAGTGGTAAATCGTTCAGCACCGAGGATTTAGCAGGGAAGATAGCGGATTTTCGTCAGCGAGGCGATAACCTGAGCTTGCTCGTAGGCGGCCCGGATGGATTGGGCGCCGAATGCTTGACCAGGGCGTCGGAGCGTTGGTCGCTGTCTGCGCTGACATTTCCGCATCCTTTAGTTAGGGTGGTGATTACTGAGCAGTTCTACCGTGCGATCAGCATTATCAAGGGACACCCTTATCACCGCAGCTAGGTGAGGCAATTGAGGGTTGTTAATTTTGAACTGGCTTCACTAAAGATCCCACCACAGTGCGGTAAACTGCAGAATTACAACTAAATCGTACTGGCAGCAAAACTATTTATTGGGTTTGTTGTCGAACACATCGAGGCAAGCAATCCTTCAGTAAAAAATCCCTTAGCCGACTATTCTATGCGCAGCTAGGAAATTCCAATTATGGCAGAAAAATGGCAACTTAAAGATCACGAAGCAGAGCGGGAGCTATTCAGCCGCCGTCTCGTCGTAGCTGCCGTTTTTGTGGTGCTGCTATTTGCAGCCCTGATCATAAAACTTGTCAATCTGCAGGTCTTCCAATACGAGTACTTCTCGGCTCGTTCTGATGGAAATCGACTGCACTCCCAATATGTACCTCCAGCCCGTGGCCTGATCTTCGATAATAGAGGGCAGCTACTCGCCGACAACCAACCGATTTTCAACTTAACAATTGTACGGGAGCAGGTTGGAGACCTTGACGAAACTCTGGACTATCTCGACACGTTAATAGACCTGTCTGATGATGAGAGAGAGCAGTTTAACAATCGTCTGAGTAGAAATCGCGTGCCGTTTTCTTCTGTGCCACTCCGGTATGTCCTCAGCGAAATAGATAAATCTAAGATTGCTGTAAATAATTTTAAACTTCCGGGTGTAGCAATAGAACCTCAATTTGTGCGGCAATATCCGCTGAAAGATCTCGCCGCGCATTCGGTAGGCTACGTGTCAGAGATTAATCGTGCCGAGCTGGAATCTTTTGATGACGAAGAACGAGAAAACTATGGTGGCACAAACCATATTGGAAAAACTGGAATAGAGCGAACCTATGAAGATCTGCTACATGGCACTGTTGGCTATGAAATAGTAGAAAAGAACAATAGGGGTCAGGTCATGCGCAGACTTGATCGCACTAACCCGATTGCTGGTAAAAACATTTCTCTCTACCTCGATAGCCAGCTTCAAATTGTGGCGGAAGAGGCGTTGGGACATTATCGCGGTGCTGTTGTTGCGATAGATCCAAATACGGGTGGTATCTTGGCTATGGTGAGCAAGCCCGGATTTGATTCGAATCTGTTCGTGACCGGGATTAGCAATAAGAACTATAGTGTACTTGTTACGGACGAGGTCAACACACCTCTGTTCGATAGATCAACAAACCCGTATCCTCCCGGCTCAACTATTAAGCCGTTTCTTGGCTTGGGTGGCCTTCATCACGGCCTCGTCGATTATGAATTTACGATTGAGGATCCGGGCTATTTCCGATTACCGGGAGTGCGTTATCGTTGGGGCGACTATACGTTGAGAACCGCCATTGGCGGCGGGCATGGACACACGAACCTACAGAAAGCCATTTATCAATCTTGCGATACTTTTTTCTACGATCTGGGTAACCGCATGGGCATTGATACCATGCATGGGTTTATGGGGCAGTTCGGATTTGGAGAAAACTTCGCAGTCGATATTAATTACGCGAGGACTGGCGTGTTGCCCTCTCGTGAGTGGAAGCAAGCGACTAGAGGTGAGCCGTGGTATCCAGGTGACACGATAAACTCCTCTATCGGTCAGGGTTATATGTGGGCGACTCCACTACAACTCGCTACGGCGGCCTCGATCATGGCAAACAAAGGTAAAGTTATACAGCCGCGTATGTTGAAAGCCATTGATGGAGAGCCTTACGAGCCCGAGATTCCAGATCCAGTGAGTGATGTCGTAGTAAACGATCCTGACTATTGGCGCTACATCGAGGAGTCGATGTCGATGGTAGTACATCGCGCTTACAATGATGTATTTCGCGAATACGGAACGGCATATGAAGCGATAGCTATGGAAGACCGGGAAATGCCTTATAGAATGGCAGGCAAATCCGGCTCGGCTCAGGTGGTCGGTATCAGTCAGGAAATTTTACAAAGCGATGATATTCAAGTCTCTGATCCGAACAAGGATCACGCTTTGTTCATATCCTATGCGCCGGCAGAAAACCCAAACATAAAACCACAGATAGCGATTGCCGTCTTTGTCGAAAATGGTGAGCACGGAAGTAGTGTTGCGGGGCCTATAGCTAAGGCCATAACAGACGCCTATCTTTTAGACATTCTACAAATCGATTTCGCTGCGATGGATTCTGCTGGCGACGAATTATTTACACTGGTCGATGAGTAGCCAAGACTTCATTCGTCAGTCCGGTGGCCTAGGCTCTAAATCCAGATACAGTAAATCTATCTGGCGAACGATTCATATCGATCCTCCTCTACTCATTGGTATCAGCATACTCTGCGGCTTTGGCCTGCTCGTTTTATTTAGTGCCAGTGGTGGTGATGTTCCCCTGGTGCGCAGACAGGCGCTTATCATGGTTGTCGGTCTTGTAGTCATGTTTATCGTCGCGCAATTCAATGTGCATTTCTTCAGGCAATGGGCCCCTACGTTGTATGCGGGTGGGCTTGGGCTACTTGGGCTAGTGCTTGTGGTTGGAGTTGAGATGAATGGCGCAAAGAGTTGGCTGGATTTGCCTGGGCTTCCTAGCTTTCAGCCTTCAGAATTGATGAAATTTGTCGTGCCTATGTTAATGGCATGGTATCTAGCCAGCCGTCCGCTGCCACCAAGGTTCAAACATCTGTTTTGGTCTGCGGTAATGATATTGGTGCCGGCCGCGCTTATTATTATTCAGAACGACACCGGTACCGCAATCATGGTCACCATGTCGGGTATCTTCGTCGTATTACTCGCGGGTATTCGTTGGCGTATCGTAATTGCTGGGTTTATTGCACTACTGTTGGCATCTCCAGCTTGGTATATCTTTCTCGCTCAGGAGCATCAGAAGAACAGGATACTAACGTTCTTCAATCCCTATCGAGACCCTACAGGAGCCGGCTACAACATTATTCAATCGCAAATCGCGATTGGCTCGGGCGGGATATATGGGAAGGGCTGGGGTGAAGGTGCTCAATCACACCTCGATTTTATTCCCGAAAGTAATTCTGATTTTATTCTCGCCGTTCTTGCAGAAGAATTTGGCTTGCTAGGTGTATTGTTTCTAATCTGCATGTACTTGTTCGTACTCGTGCGCGGCTGTTATATCGCCTATGCAGCGAACGACACGTTTAGTCGTCTGCTGGCTGGCAGCATAACTCTAACGTTCTTCTTCTATGTATTCGTCAATATGGCCATGGTATCGGGATTGCTGCCCGTAATCGGTCTGCCATTGCCGCTGATGAGTCGTGGGGGTACTTCAGTCGTCACGCTTTTTATCGGATTCGGTCTGTTGATGTCGATTCAAACCCACGGGCATAGTCGATCAGTCTAAGCTATTGAATATTATACATATAATAGTGGATTTATTGTTTCAATGCGCGATTCGATCGCTATCTGTGCGCCATACCACCGTTATAATCCTTTGCTACCGCTAAAATTATTGTCAGATTGGACGTTATTCTTCAGGTGTCCTTGGTTTTTCTGATACTACGCTGGCGCCCTTTGGCACTAAAGAATCAAAGAAGAAATTTTAGAATCCAAGTTTAGAGCTATGTTAATAAGGTAGTTACATGATAATGAACAATACCGTGCTGAGAATTTCGATAATTTCACCGATTTTAGTGGCTATGATGGCCTGTAGCTCAGCGCCAGCGCCTGAGCAAACGCCAGAGTCACCGAACGCCGGTCGCTACAGTATCTCGCAGGACCGAGCGCCGACTCGGATTATCGATCTCTCCTCAATTCCAGAGGTCATTCCAGAACCATTAAATCGCACCGGAGCAGGAAATCGTAGTCCCTATACGGTGTTGGGTAAGAGCTACGAAGTGATGCCAACTGAAGAGGGCTATAACGAACGTGGAGTGGCCTCTTGGTATGGCGAGAAATTTCATGGGCACAAGACCTCCAACGGTGAGGTGTTTGATATGTTTCTAGCATCGGCAGCACATAAGTCTCTGCCCATACCTAGTTTCTTGCGCGTCACGAATTTGGATAACAATAGAAGCATTGTAGTCAGAGTTAACGACAGGGGTCCCTTCCATGGTGATCGCGTTATTGACTTATCTTATGCTGCTGCCGTAAAGCTCGGTTACGCCGACAGAGGCACCGCTCGCGTACAGCTGGAATCTATAGTGGCAACTGGCGTCTCTCGTGATCGTGGCGTAAGAGGCGCTAATTCTGCGGGAAATGCGACATTGCGTGTCAGTTCTGCGGACAGCAAATATTTGCAGGTAGGAGCATTTTCGGATCTAAGCGCTGCGCAAGAAATCACAAGCCGAGTAGAAGAAATTACTAGCTTGCCCGTGTTTATTCGGACAGTTAATACTTCGAAAAACAGAATTTTACATCGAGTTAGAGTCGGCCCAATTTCTGATCCTGGACAAATCCAACGAGTTAGCGAAAGTGTTGTTGCTGCTAACTTGGGAAGCCCGTACACTGTTACTGAATAGCGCGGCAGCACGCACTAGCACCGAGTAACAGCCACGACCAGTTTCATCAATTGATTCGTCATATCACAACTTACCACACTCAAACGAGACGGATTTTTATGTCATCTTTTTCTATTTCATCACGCTCGATTTCATCACGCCCAAAATACTCTACGAAGCGAATGAGAGGACTCTCGTGGCTCATGGCCCTGGTCATGTTTACAAGCAATCTTTCCTTTGCTGCGCCCGCCATTATTCCAAGGCCGCCAGAGATAGCCGGCACCAGCTATATTCTGATAGATGCAAAGACTGGGCACATACTCATAGAAGAGAATGCCGATGAAGCATTGCCGCCGGCGAGCCTTACAAAAATAATGACTGCCTATGTTGCTACCGAAGAGATCCTCAATGGCAATCTAGCGCTGACTGATGAAGTGCATGTCAGCGAGAAAGCCTGGCGCATGGAAGGCTCTAAAATGTTCATCGGTGTAGACACGATGGTCGAAGTGGAAGACCTGCTTCGTGGGATTATTATCCAATCTGGAAACGATGCTAGCGTGGCAATTGCTGAGCATATTGCAGGCAGCGAAGAAGCCTTCGCGGACATGATGAACCAATACGCTGAAGTGCTTGGGCTGTCGGAAAGCTTCTTCATGAACGTTAGCGGATTGGACACCGAGCTCTACTACAATACGATGTCGGCTCGTGACTTAGCCGTTCTTGCGCAGGCCACGATAAACAAGCATGCGCAGTTCTATCCTCTGTATGCCGAGCGAGAATTTACCTATAACGGCATTCGTCAGTCGAATCGTAATACTCTATTGTTCCGCGATCGTAATGTCGATGGAATGAAAACCGGCTGGACCGATGCGGCGGGTTACTGCCTTGTTGCCTCAGCTGAGCGCGACGGTATGCGACTGATCTCTGTGGTAATGGGCACGGCTAGTGAAGAAGCCCGCGCAATAGAGACACAGAAATTACTTACCTACGGTTTTCGTTACTACGAGACACATAAATTGTATGACTCGAATCAGGTGCTGACTAACGTGCCAATTTTCTCTGGCGAGCAAAATTCTGTGGACCTAGGAATAGAAGATGAGGTTTATATTACTATTCCAAGAGGTCAGGCAGAGGCAATGACTGCCACGGTGGATGTGGACGAAGTGATTCGTGCGCCACTCAGCGATAGACAGATCATTGGTGAGGTTCGGGTAGTACTGGACAATAATATTCTCTATCAGGGTAATGTGGTTTCCATGCAGGCTGTGGAGCAGGGTGGCTTTCTTAAACGTTTCGTCGACTGGATAACTCTTTTGTTTAGTAGCATGTTTTCGGGATAGGGTGATGACGAAAGAGTTGGACCCAAATACCGAAATTGATCCCCCCAAGATTGAATTCCCCTGCCTCTACCCAATCAAAATAATTGGCGTGGCTAGTATTGAATTTCAGGCCGATGTTGTTACGGTCGTAGAAAAACATGCTGGCAAAATCTCCTCGGATTTAATCGAGCTGCAGGTGAGTAAGAAAAACACCTATGTCTCGGTAAGAATTACCATATCCGCAACCGGCGTCGATCAATTGCAGAATCTATTCGACGAGTTGAAGACCCTCGATAGCGTGAAGATGGTCTTATAAGGTGATACTTAGCAGCTATAAGCACTTCAATGCAGAATCGAATTCAGATGAGAATCAAACTCATCAACCGCTAATCGTCCGTAGATTGGGATTGCAGGAATATGAACCGATCTGGAAATCCATGCGTTATTTGGTTGAGCAAGCCAATGCTGCTCGCGGTGACGAGATTTGGCTGCTGAGCCACAAACCAGTCTTTACGCAAGGTCTGGCAGGCAAAGCAGAACACATCCTGAATCCAGCTGAAATCCCTGTCGTACAGATAGACCGTGGCGGTCAGGTCACCTACCATGGGCCCGGTCAACTGGTAGTGTATCTGTTGTTAAATGTTGGTCGACGTAACATGAATGTTCGCGATCTGGTCGACCTTATAGAGCAGGCAATCATCAAGACTCTTGGGGAATTTGGCATAGCGGCTAGCAATAGAGCTAAGGCTCCCGGTGTGTACGTGAATGATGCTAAAATAGCCGCCTTGGGCTTGCGCATACGCAAGGGCTGGAGCTATCACGGCATGAGCTTAAATGTGCAGATGGATCTAGAGCCATTCTCGCGTATCAATCCATGCGGCTATGAAAACCTCGACGTGACGCAGATCGCCGACCATGTGCCCGCTAACGATACGCTCATGCAGAAGGTGAGTAAGGTGCTCAGTAACAAATTGCTGAGCGAGTTAGGTTATTTTGAATATTACGAATCCGACTGATTGAGATGCTGATCTAATGTCTGAAAGAAAGCGCAGAAATACATTGATAGAAGGACAGAAGCTTCGAGGTGCGGATAAGGTCCGTCGCATTCCTGTGAAGGTCATCCCCTCCACAGAACTCCTTACTAAGCCCGCTTGGATTCGCGTAAAGATTCCCGCCTCGCCGAAGATCAACCACATTAAGCAAAAGCTAAGAGAGCACAAGCTTGCGTCAGTCTGTGAGGAGGCATCCTGTCCGAACCTAGGGGAATGCTTTAGCAACGGTACCGCCACATTCATGATTATGGGCGAAATCTGTACGCGTCGCTGCCCCTTCTGCGATGTGGCCCACGGAAAACCAAATCCTCTGAATGAGGATGAACCAACCGAGCTTGCTTCTGCCATCAGCGAAATGGGCTTAAGTTACGTGGTGATCACGTCAGTAGATCGCGATGATTTGAAGGATAGCGGGGCGCAACATTTTGCCAACTGCATAGGCGAAACGCGTAGATTGAATCCGGACATTCAAGTAGAAGTTCTGGTGCCAGACTTTCGCGGCAGGATGGATATTGCCCTAGATATTCTTAAAGACAGCCCGCCAGATGTGTTTAATCACAATTTGGAGACTGTGCCTAGATTGTATAAGAAGGCCCGGCCAGGTGCCGACTATGCCTGGTCCCTAGAGTTACTGAAGAGATACAAAGCGCTTAAACCTGCGGTTACGACTAAGTCGGGCCTGATGCTCGGGTTGGGAGAGACCCTAGATGAAGTAAAACAGGTAATGGACGATCTGTTTGCACACAACATCGACATGGTGACTCTGGGGCAGTATCTACAGCCATCTAAGGACCATCTCAAAGTAGAGCGCTTCGTACACCCTGATGAATTCGACGAGCTGCGTCTCTACGGCGAGAAGTTGGGATTTAAGCATGTCGCGAGTGGGCCCTTAGTCAGATCTTCTTATCACGCTGATAAGCAGGCTCAAGGCGAAAAAGTCTAAGGGTATCCTAGCCCTCACATCCTTGCTGAGTTGCGGTTAAGGCAGCCATGAATATCACACTAAGAAAAATTGTCGTTTCCATTTCAGCGCTTCTTGTCGCTGTGACGATGGTGGTTTTTATCGCTCAGAATCCCGCCCGAATTGGCAGCGAACCACTATTTATTCGAGCCGCGTTATTGTCATTCGCTATAGTGGTGGCGTTAATTGCCGCTTATCCTTTCAATCCGCTTTTTTCTGGAAAGCCCGGGGTCTATGCGACGACTGTTTGCATCCCTGCGCTAATTCCCGTGCTAGCCTACTATTTTATCGTGCTGCCAAATCAGGCGGGATCGGGCCTAACTGGGGCTGTCTCTTATACACATCTGACGCTGCCGACGAATAGAGAGGTGTAGAT
>CAJXQP010000066.1 GCA_913058275.1 uncultured Gammaproteobacteria bacterium
GATCTACACCTCTCTATTCGTCGGCAGCGTCAGATGTGTATAAGAGACAGGTTGGTACCTTCGCCAGATTTTATTGGGTGTCTTGGTTGGGTGAGCGCGTCACGGCGGACATTCGCATGGCGGTCTATTCCCACATTATTAACTTGCATCCTGGCTATTTCGAAGACAACCTCAGCGGCGAGATTCAGTCGCGTATCACTACCGATACCACTCTCATTCAGTCCGTCATCGGATCGTCGGCTTCGATTGCGCTGCGTAACATGTTGATGATGTTAGGTGGCACAGTATTTTTGTTTATAACTAACCCTAAACTTACTAGCGTCGTGATGATCTGCATCCCGCTGGTGATTGGTCCAATCCTGTATTTTGGCAAGAAGGTGAGGTTGCTGTCCAGAAGCAGTCAGGATGAGATTGCGAATGTTGGTGCCTATGTAGGCGAAACCATTCAGCAGATCAAGACAGTGCAGGCTTACAATCATCAGAGTTATGATGACAAACAGTTTTCTGATCACGTAGAGACTGCTTTCAATGTGGCCTTGCGACGTATCATGATGCGCTCTTTCCTTATTACTATTGTTATAACACTGGTATTCGGTGCGCTGGCGGTAATGATCTGGGTCGGCGGTCAGGATGTTATTAACGGCACGATGTCCGCAGGAGAACTCACTGCGTTCGTGGCCTATGCGGTGATAGTGGCGTCGGCGGTTGGAGCAATAAGCCAGGTCATCAGTGAACTACAGCGTGCCGCAGGCGCGATGGAGAGGCTGATGGAGTTGTTGGAGGCTGAGAATGAAATCGAGGCGCCCCAGAAACCGCGTCAGCTCAAGGGCGGTTTTAAGGGCTTACTGACCTTTACAGATGTCAGGTTCGCCTATGCCTCGCGGCCCGAAGCTCCGGCGCTGGATGGCGTCACCCTGCAAATTAAGTCAGGGGAGAGCGTTGCCTTAGTGGGGCCTTCAGGCGCAGGCAAGTCTACACTCTTCGATCTAGTGCTACGTTTCTACGATCCACAATCAGGCTCCATAGCATTGGACGGCGTAGATATTAGAGAGCTCGATCCACAAGAATTAAGAAGCCACATCGCGATCGTATCTCAGCAGCCGACGATGTTTACCGGCAATGTTTGGGACAATATTCGCTACGGCAGGCCCGATGCTAGCGACGAAGAAGTTCGCAGCGCCGCCGAGTCGGCCTACGCGAGTGAATTCATAGACAAGTTACCCGAGGGCTACGACAGCTATCTCGGCGAATCCGGCATTCGCCTATCGGGCGGACAGAAGCAGCGCATAGCAATAGCCAGGGCGATCTTGAAAGACCCAGAGATTCTGTTACTAGACGAGGCAACCAGCGCCTTAGATGCAGAGAGCGAGCGCAAGGTACAGATGGCGTTGGAAAAACTGATGGCGAATCGTACTTCCTTGGTCATCGCACACCGATTAGCGACGGTGATGAACGTAAGCAAGATTGCGGTGCTAGATTCCGGCAAGTTAATCGCCCAGGGCTCACATAAGGAGTTACTGCTCGAGAGCGAATTGTATGCAAACCTTGCTAGTCTCCAGTTCTCTGTCAGTCCCGATGACGCTGTGCTACAAAAAAAGACGTAGCACGCTCTTCTTCAACGAATTCTATGTCAGAGGCAGTCGTGCAGCAGAATGAAATAATTGAAGATGTTCGCCGCTGGCTGGAATCGTTCATCATCGAACTCAATCTCTGTCCTTTCGCGAAACGCGAATTGGTGAAAGATCGCATCCGCTTCTCTTTATCTCTCACAGAATCGTCTGAACAGCTTCTCGTGAGCCTGCTGGAGGAATTGCAAATTCTCGAGAGTGATTCCGAGGTAGAGACGACTCTGTTGGTGCACCCTAATGTGCTTCAAGACTTTGATGACTTCAATCAATTCCTCGACTTGGCCGATGCGCTAATCTTGCAAGAGGGATATAGTGGGATTTTCCAGATTGCGAGCTTCCATCCACAGTATCAATTCGCAGAGACGGTGATTGAAGCAGAAAACTATAGCAACCGATCGCCGTATCCGCTGCTACATGTATTGCGCGAGGCGAGCGTGACAAGAGAAGTAGCAAGATATCCCGATATCACGACGATTCCTCAGCAGAATGTTCGACTGTTGCGTAGACTGGGTGTAGTTAAACTTCAGGCTCTTCTCCAGCAAGGTAAATAAGGCAGTATATTAAGCCTGCCCGGCGATATCGTTGAACATTTGTGCCGGCCTTTATTAGGATGAAGGCACTATCCCTATGACACTGAAAATGAGGTGACATCATCGATAATCTCCGAGACAACAGCATCCGTGAGCTTAGTGTAGGTTCGACCAACTATAAGTACTATAGCTTAGAGGCTTTGCGCGAAGCGGGATTCGAAAACATAGATTCGCTACCTATCTCCATAAAGATTCTTCTCGAGAACTTGTTGCGACACTGTGACGAAGAAGTGGTGACTCACTCGCACATCGAGAAACTAGTCGATTGGCAGAATTCGCAGCACAGTAGCGAAGAGATCATGTTCCTGCCAGTGCGAGTATTGATGCAGGACTTCACTGGTGTGCCCGCGGTGGTAGATCTTGCGGCGATGCGCGATGCGTTGGCGCGAGGCGGCAAAGATCCTGCGCTGATCAATCCAACTAATTCTGTAGATCTGGTTATCGATCACTCTGTCATGGTTGACAAGTTCGCCACTGATTCTGCCTACCGTGAGAACGTGAAGATCGAGATGGAACGCAATCGCGAGCGCTATCAGTTTCTGCGTTGGGGACAGACCGCCTTCGATAACTTTCGTGTGGTTCCGCCGGGCATTGGTATCTGTCATCAAGTTAATTTGGAGTTTCTCGCGAAGTCCGTCTGGCAGGCTGAGATAGATGGCGATCTATTTGCCTATCCCGACACGCTAGTAGGTACAGATAGCCATACCACGATGATAAATGGCTTAGCAGTCCTTGGTTGGGGGGTAGGTGGAATAGAAGCGGAGGCGGCCATGTTAGGGCAGCCGCTGTCTATGAACATACCGCAGGTAGTTGGCTTTAAGCTGGAAGGAGACTTGGCTGAAGGTATAACTGCAACAGATCTGGTGTTAACAATTACCGAGATGTTGCGCGAGCACGGCGTTGTTGGAAAGTTCGTCGAATTCTATGGTGCTGGCTTGAATAACCTGAGTCTCTCAGATCGCGCAACCATCGCCAACATGACGCCGGAGTATGGTGCCACGTGTAGTTTCTTTGCGGTAGATCAGAAGACATTAGACTATCTTGCACTAACCGGAAGAGAGACGCAGAACATAGAGTTGGTCGAGGCCTATAGCAAAGCGCAGGGCTTGTGGCGACGCGACGATAATGTAGTGAACTACAGCAGTTCTCTCTCGCTCGACATGAATGAGGTGGTGCCCTGCCTAGCTGGACCAAAGAGGCCGCAAGATCGCGTGCCCGTTACCGAGATAGGAGATCGCTTTAATAAAGTCTTCGAGATCAGTGAGGCAAAGTCTTGCGCTGTCGAAGGTGAAGATTATAAGTTGGAAGAGGGTGCAGTAGTTATCGCGGCGATCACCTCCTGTACCAATACATCGAACCCGGATGTGATGATGGCCGCTGGCCTGATGGCGAAGAAGGCCTTGGAGAACGGGCTACAACGCAAGCCTTGGGTAAAGACGTCTCTAGCCCCAGGTTCTAAAGTCGTCTCGGAGTACCTAGAGCAGGCGGGCCTGCAGAAACCTCTGAATGACTTAGGTTTCAATCTCGTAGGCTATGGCTGCACTACCTGCATAGGTAATTCGGGTCCACTACCGCCCGCTATTGATGCGGCGATTACAGAGAACAATCTTAACGTGTGTTCAGTGCTCTCTGGGAATAGAAATTTTGAGGGCCGTATTCATCAGCGAGTTAAAGCGAACTGGCTCGCTTCGCCTCCATTGGTAGTTGCCTATGCGCTTGCGGGTACGGTGAATATCGACATCAGCAAGGACCCACTAGGTGAAAATGCGGCGGGTGATCCAATCTATCTAAAAGACATATGGCCCAGCAACGAAGAAATAGACGAGGCGGTAAAGCTAGTGCGCCGACAGATGTTCGACAGAGGCTATAGCGAAGTATTCGATGGTGATGAGGAATGGAATAGCCTACCGATAGAGGGGGGGAAAACCTATCAATGGCAAGAAGACTCCACCTATATTCGTAACCCGCCATTCCTCGATCCCGCCATTACAGATGTGAGTGGCGATATTCATTCCGCGAACATCCTCGCGGTATTGGGAGACTCGGTTACAACAGATCATATCTCTCCGGCGGGATCCATCGCCGAGGACAGCCCCGCTGGTGACTATCTAAAGTCTCACTCAATTGAAAAGGCACAATTCAATTCCTACGGTTCTAGGCGTGGTAATCACGAGGTGATGATGCGTGGCACCTTCGCCAATATCCGTATCAAGAATGAGATGCTTGGCGGCATTGAGGGTGGTTATACCCATATGGCCGGCGAGACTAAGGCTATACCGATCTATGATGCGGCTATGCTATATGAGCAGAACAAGACCCCACTCGTCGTGTTTGCAGGTAAGGAATACGGAACTGGATCGAGTCGCGACTGGGCCGCGAAGGGCACGCGCCTATTAGGTGTGCGCGCCGTTATCGCGCAAAGTTTTGAGCGCATTCATCGCTCTAACCTTGCCGGCATGGGTGTGCTACCTCTGCAGTTTCTTGACGGCGTGGATCGTAGGTCACTTAAGCTCAGTGGTAACGAGACAATCAGTCTTCTCGGACTCTCGAACGTTTCCGCCGGTATGAAGGTGTTGATGAAAGTGTGTTACGCCGACGGTTCAAGCGATTCTTGCGAGCTACTGTGCAGGCTTGATACGAAGTTGGAAGTTCAATACTTTAATAGCGGTGGAATTATGCCTTTCGTTGTTAACAAGCTGCTCAACGCATAGTTAATATGAGCGCATCACTATTGCCAGATGAAGAATCCAGCCAGCGCTACAAGCCACTGGCTGCGCGACTGCGTCCGCTAAATCTGGAAGAGTTTATTGGGCAAGATCATCTGCTCAGCCCTGGAAAATCTATCTATGAGGCGATTCAGAACAAGCTGCCGCACTCGATGATTCTTTGGGGCCCGCCGGGTGTAGGCAAGACCACTCTGGCGAAGATCATCGCCGCCACCTGTGACTATCACTTCGAATCTCTGTCTGCGGTGCTCGATGGCGTGAAGGAGATTCGCGCGACCATTGAGCGTGCTAAGTATCATCAAGCGGGTGGTTCCAGCCAGACCATCTTGTTTGTCGATGAGGTTCATCGCTTCAACAAGGCACAACAAGACGCCTTCCTGCCCCATATCGAGAACGGTACCGTGTTATTCATCGGCGCTACCACAGAGAATCCTTCCTTCGAGTTGAACAACGCCTTGCTATCGAGAGCGCGGGTTTATCTACTTAAGCCTCTGACCGAAGATGATCTGTTAGGTGTTATCGAGAACGCTCTTGTCGATGAAGAGAGAGGATTAGCTGCTCTCAATTTGGATCTGAGCGAATCGCAAAGGCTGATGCTTGCCCGTGTAGGCGATGGTGATGCGCGCCGCGTTCTTAACTATCTCGAAGTGCTAAGCGACATGGCAGAGATAGAGAATGGGCGTAGAATTATAGCAGACGGCCATATTCAGCAGGTATTAGAAGAGGGCAGTCGACGCTTCGACAAAGGTGGTGACAGTTTCTACGAACAAATTTCCGCCCTCCACAAAGCGGTGCGAGGCTCATCACCCGATGCCGCCTTGTATTGGTTGGCGAGGATGTTGGATGGCGGTTGCGATCCGATCTACCTAGCGCGCCGGCTGGTGCGGATGGCGTCTGAAGATATAGGTATAGCAGACCCCAGAGCCCTGCCACTAACACTTAGTTGTTGGGACACCTACACGCGGCTCGGCAGTCCCGAAGGAGATCTAGCTCTAGCGCAGGCGGCGGTTTATCTGGCTAGCGCGCCGAAGAGCAATGCAGTCTATGCCGCGTTCAATGCAGCGAAGCAGGCGGTTAGCCAGAACGGTAGTTTGGAAGTTCCGCTGCATCTAAGAAGCGCCAACACCTCCTTAAGCAAATCATTAGGCTACGGCGAAGACTATCGCTATGCCCATGATGAAGAGAATAGTTTCGCCGCTGGAGAAAATTATTTGCCGCCGGAGTTGAAGGATGAGCAGTTCTATTTCCCAAAAAACACTGGATTGGAAACCCGTATCAAAGAAAAGCTAGAAGCATTTCGTTCCTTGAATGCCCAGGCGAAAAACAAGCGCTATGAAGATTAATACTGTTCAAATTTACCCCATTAATACTCAATTGACAGTTTATGACTCACTGGTTAAGGTGGTTTACTGATTGATTATTGGACGAACATGAAAAAACCTATCCTCCATTTATTTTCCCTTGCACTCCTTACGATGCTGCTGAGTGCTTGCTCAAGTGTTGCAAGCCAAAATCCGGGATCCGGCGAGCAGTTCAGGCCACCCACGCTGCGCGCGGTGACCGTAGATGAAGAGGTGATGGCCAAGTGGTCTCGCAGCTGTGCGCTATGTCACATCACTGGTGAAGCAGGAGCCCCGGTCGTAGGAGACACAGCCGAATGGCAGCGAAGGTTGCAGCAGGGCGAAGAGGCTATTATTAATAACGTGGTTGAAGGTTTTAACTCTATGCCGCCACTGGGCTATTGCATGGCCTGCGAGGTCTCCGATTTTAGAGCGATGATTGCTTACATGGCAGGGCTCAACCAATGAAGCAGATATCCAGGCGTACGTTTTTAGCTTCCAGCGTGAGAGCGGCGTTGTTCGGAGCCTATGCAGGCTCAGGCGCGGCGTTCGCACAGTCGGCATCTTGGAGTAACTGGTCTGGTGGTCAGACCTGTCAGCCTGCGGGTCGCTACGATATAGGCAGCGAAGAAGAGCTAACGAGCCTATTGAGAAATACGCTAGGGCCGATTCGTCCCGTGGGATCAGGTCACTCATTTAGTCCGCTGGTGCCTACAGACGGCCATCTTGTCGTGATCGATCAACTAAACGGCATCCTAGCTTCCGATAGCGAGAACAATCAGGTGACCTTGGGCGCTGGGTCTCGCCTAGGCGATCTTGGAGCACAGTTCGACGCGATCGGCCAAGGCATGATCAATCTGCCCGACATAGACAGACAGACCGTAGCAGGCGCGATTGCGACCGGCACCCATGGCACTGGCGTTACTCTCCAAGCTTTGTCATCGTTTATAACTTCCATGCGCCTCGTGACTCCAGGTGGCAGCGTCATGGACATTGATTCCAGTGATGAAGACTTGTTGCACGCTGCTCGCGTGAATGTGGGGGCGCTTGGCATCGTTACTCAGGTAACAATGCAGAACAGAGAAGCCTACAAATTGAAGAAGCGCGAATGGGCGGCGCCAACCGAAGACATTCTTGCGAACTTTGATGAGTTAGCGGCAAACTCTAGACATTTTGAAATTTTCCCGCTGGTGTATTCCGATTATTCATTAGTGCTGTCTATCGATGAGACAGATGATCCTATCGGCGAAGTGGAATTAGATGCAGAACCTACTAGCGATGCGTCGATATCCGAGTCCTTAGGTCTAAGCGACAATCCAACTCCGGCCGAGCGCCTTCGACAATCGAATGCGACAGCATCGCGAATCCAACCAAGCGAGTCTGTCGATATATCTCATAAGATACTTACCAATGTGCGTAATAGTCGTTTCAATGAAATGGAGTATTCGGTGCCCGCAGAAGTGGGAGCTGAATGTCTGCGAGAGATTCTTAAAACAATTTACGATCAGGCTATCGATGTAAACTTCGTGTTGGAATACCGTTATGTCGGTGCTGATGATGACTGGCTAAGCATGGCTTACGGAGATCATCCTCATGCTACGATCTCGATTCACCGAGCAGCTAGCGAAGACTATCGACCTTACTTCAACGTCATCGAACCCATCTTCTGGAAGTACGGCGGCCGCCCTCACTGGGGAAAGGTACACAGTCTCACCCATCTTGAGCTGGCCGAGTTGTATCCACGCTTCAAAGATTTTATGGAACTTAGGCGCGAGTTAGATCCGCAGGGAAGAATGTTGAACCCGCATCTGCGAGCCTTATTTAAAGCATAAAAGAGCAGCGCATAAAAAAAGGGAGCGAAAGCTCCCTTTTACTTTTTCTTAAGAAGTCCTTTTAGGCTGACATACCTCTCGCCGAAATTGGCCATACTGCTTCGACCTTGTCTCCACGAATTGCATACATCTGATCGTATAGGTTCACCACTGGATCGCAGTGCGAGACGATGACTTCGAGCTTGTCTCCAACCTTGTAGTTACGCGATGGGTCGTCGCCATAGAGGATGGTGCCAAATTCGTCGGAGCCAGATCGATAGGTAATATTGGATTCGCCCTTCACTATAGGCCAGGGTTGATTGATGGTGCAGGCCTTGGCGCCGGCATCGGAGGTGGCGCGACCTTCGTATTGATCGTTCAATACAGTTGTCATCACCGTTAGTGAAGTGGCGAAGTCGGAGTACACCTCGATATCCTCTTCCCCACCTATCGCAATATACTGTGCATCCATGAACACGTAACTACCAACCTGCACATCGGTCATTCCCTTCGTTTCGTGGTCAATATTGTAGGTGCCGGTACCACCGCCACTGAAGATCTCGGTATTGAGTCCAGAGCGCTGCATGAGTTCGAGGGTGTCGGTTGCCTGCACCATGCGCTCGAGCGTTTGCGCCTTACGAGTTTGGAAACCGACGACGTGTTGTGCCGCCGCGTCGTAGCAAAGCATGCCGCGAAAATTCAGGCCCGGCAGCTGATCGATGAGTTGTGCCAGCTGTAAAGAAGGTTGTCCAAAGGGAGTGCCGGTGCGACGTATGCCGGGGTCTACATCGACCACGACGTCGGCAGTGATACCCATCGCCACGGCGGCCTCAGAAAGCAGGCGTGCATTTGGTTCAGAATCGGTCGCCTGAATAAAGCCTGGACACTGTGCGCGAAGGTTCATAGCGCGTCTAATCTTTGTTGGCGTTACGTTTCCTGTGGTATTTAGAATCTGGTCTATCCCATTTTGGAACATCGCTTCTGCTTCGCTGACTTTGGCTGTGCATATTCCGACCGAGCCGCGGTCCATCTGCATATGAGCGATAGTTGGGCACTTATGGGTCTTCGCGTGGGGTCGGCTCGCTATGCCGTTGGCAGTCATTGTGGAAGCCATGTGGTCGAGGTTGGCTTCTAGGAGATCTAGGTCGACGCAAAGGGCTGGGGTGTCTAGCTCCCATTTCGAGACATTGGCCGACATCTCGCCATTGGCATAGAAGCCTCGCATCTCCGAGGCTGTATAGCCGCGAGCTAGTGAGGGTAATCCAATAGCGGCTGCGCCACTAGCTTGAAGGAAACGACGTCGAGAGATGGAATTACTAGTCATAGAGGCCTCGCTGCGCTCAATTGGAATATCGATCATTAATCATACTCGGCAATCACTAGGTAGGCTATGCCTAACAACAAATCAGTAGTCTGTGTTCAGTTTGTCTGGGGTTCGAGATCTAATGAGATGAAGCGCAGGAATAAGAAGTCAGAGGACTAACATGCACTGTTTATATATAATCTGATTCTAGTTAACATTAGCATCGAACTCTCGAACTCTCGAACTCTCGTGCTCTACTTGCTATGGTGAATAATACTCCGGTTCCAATAATGCGAATTATGGCCTATTCATTATGTTGCCTCTTTAAATCGGGACCCATAGGTCCTGTATTCTACGTATTGCTAAGAAATTGCACTTCAGCAGCAGTCGAGAATCTCCCTTGGAGTTTATAATGCGGTACTCAAGAATAATAACAACAGTACTAGTTTTTGGAATAGCTGCCTCAGCAACAGCGCAAGAAGCCACCGAAGACGAGTCCACGGTTACCTACCCAGCCTCTTTCTTTGCGCAATACGGTCCTGTGTCAGTCAATGACATGCTGAATGTTATTCCTGGTATCAGCGTGGCGCTTGAGGGGAATGAGGTTCAAAGCTTCAATGGGGCTGATCGCGGCCTCGGAGCTAGCGAACAAATTCTGATCAACGGCAAGCGCATGGCTGGTAAGGCGAATGAGGCCAGCAGTCAGCTCGACAGAATTTCCGCAGATCAGGTTCAGTACATTGAAATCATTCGCGGTACCTCGGGCGACCTCGATGTCCGAAATACTGGTCAGCTTATCAATATTGTTTTGCTCGAGTCGCAAGCGAGTTCTAGTATTTCGACCGAGGTAGGCGCGACACACTTCCGCGATGGGCAAGTAGAGCCATTAGGAACTTTTTCCTTCAGCGGACAGACAGGGCAGTTTGATTATTTGTTGAGCGCACAGGTGGCTTCGAGTTATGAAGATTTGGAGAGCTATGAGATCAGTGTGTTGCCCCCTGGGCTGGGTTTAAACGATGTTCGCGAGATCGAGCAAACTCGGGATGAAACCACTTATACTTTGAACTCCAATATTGCCTATCAAATATCACCTGGGAGTAGAATAGCTTTTAATGGCCTCTATACGAAGAACGATCCGCCGGCGGATTTGGTGCGAACCATTACTAATTTCCAGAACTCACCACCGACTATCCGAGTAGAACGCGAGGAGCTTCCCGCCAGTTCAGATAACTGGGAGTTTGGTGGCGACTATGAATACAATTTTGATAGTGGCGGAAAATACAAAGTCCTCTTCATCGTAAATGAGGATAATAACGCTGTTACCCGCGAGCGATTTTTTTCTTCTGGCCTAGATGGGCCGGAAACCAAGAATCTATTTCTAGATACCAGCCGCCGTGAGCGCGAACGCATAGTCCGTACCTCTTACACGTTTGATCCGGCAGATGATCAGAACTTGGAGCTGGGCATAGAGAGAGCACAGACTATACTCGATTCGTCATTGAAAATTGGTTTACCCCTTGGTGGAATTGCCTCCCCAGATCATGGCGGACTAACCCCAGTCTCCTTGCCGAATGCAGTGTCTACTGTAGAAGAGATTCGTTACGAAGGATTCGCCATACATAATTGGCAGATCAATCAGCGACTGTCTTTGGAGAGCAGTCTGTTCTATGAGGACTCGGAGATATCGCAGTCCGGTGATGTAAATGTAAGTCGACGTTTTGACTTCCTAAAGCCTAAAGTCGATCTAAGATTTAATATGAGTAGTAGCTTTCAGCTTCGCATGTCAGCTGAACTCGATGTGTCGCAACTGCGCTTCTCAGATTTTTCGGCCGCCGCTAATGACAGAGATGAGACTCAAGATATCCTTGCTGGGAATCCGGAGTTAGAACAGGAAGAAGTTTGGCGTTATAACGTCAATCTGGACTATCGGCTCCCTAATGATGGCGGCGTGCTCAATTCCAGACTGTTCTATTACGATGTGGGCAATTCAATAGACCGCATTGATGTTTCAACAAGCGAAACCAATCTTGCGACAACCAACGGCAATGTCGGCGATGGAACAGTCTATGGTCTTAATTTCAATGCCAGCATCCGCTTGGGATTTTTGAATC
>CAJXQP010000067.1 GCA_913058275.1 uncultured Gammaproteobacteria bacterium
GCCTACGTGCATTGAATTGCTTCATTAACGATATCTATAACGATCAGAAGATTTTTAAAGATAAAATAATTCCCCGGGAACTCGTCGTAGATTCGACGAATTTTAGAAAAGAGTGCATGGGGATAAATCCGAAGTATGGCGTGTGGGCGCACATATGTGGAACTGATTTAATAAAGGGCGATGACGGTCAATTTTATGTATTAGAAGATAATCTGCGAGTGCCTTCAGGCGTTTCCTATATGCTTGAGAACAGGCGCGTAACGAAGCGGGTGTTCCCTGAATTATTCGAGAACCATCGTATTCGTCCTATTACCGAATATCCGGCGCAGCTGTTCGATACGCTCGCTGCGATTTCGCCGCGGCCGTCTGACTATCCCGAGGTTGTAGTACTAACTCCTGGAGCCTTTAATTCCGCTTACTTCGAGCATTCCTTCCTCGCGCAGAGAATGGGAGCGGAACTCGTTGAAGGTGGCGACCTTGTTGTTGAAAAAGACAAAGTCTTTATGCGTACGATCGATGGCCTGTCTCAAGTCGATGTGGTCTATCGTAGAATCGATGATATGTTTCTTGATCCAACAATATTTCGAAAAGATTCCACTCTTGGCGTTCCTGGCCTTTTCAGATCTTGGGTAAAAGGCAACGTGGCTCTCGCAAATGCTCCTGGTGCAGGCGTCGCCGACGACAAGATTATCTATACCTACGTTCCTGCAATGATTAAATACTATCTTGGAGAAGAACCTCTTCTGCCCAATGTGGAGAGTTTTCTGTGTGTCGATAAGGTGCAGCGCCAGCACGTGCTGCAGAATCTAGACAAGCTAGTGATAAAGCCAGCTAACGAATCTGGAGGCTATGGAATGCTCATTGGTCCGCAGGCAAGTAAGCGTGAGTTGGCTGAATTTTCACGAAGAATTAAAGCTGACCCTCGAAACTACATGGCGCAGCCTTTGATATCACTTTCAACTGTGCCCATATTGGGTGAGCGCGTTGTTGAACCGCGACACGTGGATCTGCGTCCCTTCATACTGCAGGCTGACAAGACGCATGTAACCGCTGGCGGCCTAACGCGAGTCGCCATGGTAAAAGGCTCGTTCATAGTAAATTCATCACAGGGTGGCGGCAGTAAAGACACCTGGATAGTGGGAGACAAATAAGCCCATGCTTTCTCGAGTAGCTGAACGAATTTACTGGCAGGCACGTTATTTGGAACGAGCCGAGAACACCGCGCGACTCCTCGGCGTCTTCTCAACTCTATTGTTAGACTTGCCTCCGGGCACGAAGCTAAGTTGGCGGTCATTGGTTGAGATTACTGGAACTGATAGGGCCTTTGATGAGAAATACAAACAGGCTAGTGAACGCAATGTAATGCGCTTTCTGTTGCTTGACAGCGCTAGCTCGCTTTTGAATACATTGGAGAACACCCGTGAGAATGCCCGTACCACACGGGAGATTATGCCGTTGGAAGCATTCGAGCAGATTAATGATTTGTTTCACTATGCGAAAGACAATGCGGCAGATTCTATCTCGAGAGGCTCGAGGCACAAATTTCTCGAAGAAATTATCTCAAACTGTCACGAGATATCAGGATTGATGGCTGGCAGCATGAGCAGGGGAGCGGCCTACAGTTTTGTGCGTTTAGGCAGGTCTCTCGAACGCGCCGATATGGCTACCCGTATTGTCGATGTTGGTTCCGGTAATCTGCTTCCCGATATAGGATCGCCCGCGAAGCAGTCAGAATCCAATGAGCCTTATGAAAACACGTTGTGGATGAGTATTTTGCGCTCACTGACTGCCTATCAAATGTATAGACAGCACGTGAAGCATCGAGTAAACGGTGAAGACGTCGTAAGGTTTCTACTACAGGATGATGACTTTCCTCGCTCTGCAACTCATGCACTGACCACCATCACAAAGGTGCTCAAGCATCTACCGAAAAATAGCAAGTCTACTACGCAGGTGACTAAGACGCTGGGAATGATAGAGAGGGGTGATATCAGCAAATTGCTTGATGCAGGCTTGTTTCAATATCTGGATGACTTACAGGTTGAGATTGCCAAGATACACACCAGCATTGTTGATACTTGGTTCCTTCCACACAAGTAAATGAAAAACTTCAACTGTAAATGCGGACAGATGCTCTTTTTCGAGAATACCAAATGTCTTAGTTGTGGTTACGGTGTTGGCTTCGATCCCTATAGTATGAAGATGCGAAGGCTGGCCAACGAAGACTTGGGACAGCCTATCTCTCGCGATTCCGCACTGCATCGCTGTAAGAACTCGATTAACTATGACGTCTGCAATTGGCTGGTGAATGACCCGGCGGCGGACTACTGCCTCTCCTGTGAAATGAACCACACGATTCCTAACTTACTCGACGAGAATCGCCGCGCCTGGTGGAAGAGTTTAGAGTATGCCAAGCGCCGGCTCATCTATACACTGCTGAGCCTCAATCTGCCCGTCGTGAGTAAGAAAAAAGACCGTTTGGGTTTGGCTTTCAAGTTCATGGAAGATCAGCGCACCAATCCTGAGGTCTTCGAGCAACACGTAAACACGGGACACTTAGATGGCATGATCACGATCAATATCGCAGAGGCGGATCGTGTGAAGAGTGAAATAGCGCGGCAGTATACGCGGGAATTGTACCGAACTGTTTTGGGACATTTTCGTCACGAAAGCGGGCACTACTATTTCTTGAAATTGATAACAACCGGCGAGAGGAAGCAGCAGTTCGTAGACTTATTCGGAGATTATACTCAGGACTATGGGGCCGCTCTTAAGGAGTACTATGAGAACAACTTCATAGCACCCCACGACCCGAATATGATCAGCCACTACGCACAGTCGCATCCTTGGGAAGACTGGGCCGAGGTCTGGGCACACTACTTACACATGATCGATACGCTAGAGACGGCGAATCAATATCGGGTGAGTCAGAGTTCCGCGCAGTTCGACGATATCGATAATACTTTGGACAAATGGGCAGAGTTGGTGCTGCTGCTGAATTCACTGAATAGAAGTATGGGGCTGGAAGATGCTTACCCCTTCGTGCTTTCCGAATTATCCCTTAGGAAGATCCGTTTCGTTCACGGCTTGATCTATCCCAGTTAGTTGCCCAAGTCAGAGGCGGCATGCGTAAGAAGGCATCCTTGAGAAGTTGATCCCAGGATTTCTTTAGATCGCGAAGGAATTCGCTGTCATCCTCGAAGCGGTGAAGATTCTTTGCCGTGAGAGAGCCAGTTTTATAAGCCAGCATCTCTATTGGTGGCCCTACGCTAAGATTACTGCGCAGAGTTGAGTCCATGGAAACGAGTGCGCACATCGCGCAGGTATCAAGATCGAGATCGGGTTGCAGGATGCGGTCTAGAATTGGCTTGCCATACTTGCTCTCGCCGATTTGCAGATAGGGCGTGTCTTTGGAGGTAGTGATGTGATTCCCCTCCGGATAGACGAGGATGGTCTCATGCTTGGAACTGCCGATCTGGCCGCCAATAATAAAACTGGCTTCAAATTTCTTGCCTTCGATTGTGCGCTTTTCTTGTTGCTCTCTGGAAATATCCCCTATGTAGTCGGCAGCTTCTTCTAGAGTTTCTATATTCAGAAGGGTTAAATCAGCACCTTTCTTAATGTCAGATTTAATTGTGGCGATAGTGGCCTGACTTGTGGCCAAATTCCCTGCGCAGAGGATGACGATCTGTCGTTCACCGTCGATGCCGAAGTGGAACATTTTGCTGTAGGTAGACACCTGATCGATGCCAGCGTTGGTGAGTGAGTCGGAGCAAAACACGATGCCCGCATCCACTGATATTGCTACACAATAAGTCATTTTCTAATAATTCTGATCAAACGAGCGGCCAATCATACTAACTATGATAGTGAGTGGATAGCGGTTTCTTGAGGAATTTTAGCGGCAGCCAAATGCCACGAATATAGTGGTATTTGGCTGAAGGCTAGCGCTGACAGCAGAGCCAAGAAAGCCGGCTGAAGAGGCTTTCGGACGAAGGGCTAGCCTAGCTCATATTGTCGAGCAGGCCATCCAGATCGTCGTATTCAAACTCATGATCGATGCGTTTGCCATCTAAACGTTTTTCGATGCGCCGGCGCAGTTCGGTATATTGCGTCTTAGTCGAGGCTGTCTTCACCGGTGCCTCGTCGAGCACATTTGCCTCATCAACAGGTAGTATTCCGGCAGCATCAAAAAACTCTTTCGAGTCGTCGATTGAATCATCCCACTGGAGTTCTTTCATGGCGATTCTCACTCTATCTATAAACGGGTGTCCACATAGAGCTAAGGCTCCTAAGTAAACCTATCGTTTGTTTAGGCGTGAATCTTCAATAAAAAGAGAAAGAATTTTTTACTAATTTATAGCCTTGAGAAAGGCTAATAAAATCAGAAGTTTATAGTCTTAACAAGAGCTATGTATCAGGCCTCGACACCGAGGAATTCCATAGTTTTCTTGCGGAGCTCCTTCTTAGCTATTTTGCCAGTCGCTATGCGCGGTAGTTGCTCGTACTGGAAAAAGGCTCGCTCAGGTATCTTAAAGCCCGCTATTCGTGAGTTTAGAAAGCTAGTTAACTGCTCGCAGCTAAGTACGCTGCCTGTCTGTAGCATGATTGAGCAGCAGAGCATTTCGCCCAGACGTTCTTCGGGTATGCCGTAGACGGAAACCTCACTAACCTCAGGATGTTCGCTGATCGCATATTCTACCTCGGCGCAGCCTATGTTCTCGCCGCCACGAATCACAATGTCTTTGGCGCGATCTAGGATGATGAGAAAGCCCAGTTCATCCAACATGCCGATATCGCCGCTGTAAAACCAACCGTCTTTAATTACTTCCGCGGTGGCCTCAGGGTTATTCCAGTAGCCCTTCATGACCGTCGCGCCCTTGATGCAGATTTCGCCAACCCCACCATCTTCCAGAGTGTTACCTGCGTCGTCGACGACCTTTATACTCGTTACCGGAGGCGTAGGCCGCCCTGTGCTATTTGGTCTGCTCGCGTAAAATTTCCCAGATATTATTGCGCCGATTGCGTTTGTCTCAGTGAGGCCGTAGCCAAGACCGGGAATAACTGAATCGGGAAATTTCTGCATGATCATATTGAGGTGTTCTGGCGGGCGAGAAGCACCACCACTCTGTACGCCACGCAAACTACTTAGGTCTGTTGTATCGAAGTTTGGCGATTGCATTATTTCCCAGGCCATCGTTGGCACACCGTGAAATACTGAAATTCTCTCTTGTTCTATTAGTTTCAGAGCAGCCTCTGCATCCCATTTGTACATCATCACAAACTTGCGCGAGTAGATGAAGCTAGCTAAAAACTGCGCGTGGCTTCCGGTAACATGAAATAGCGGCACATTCGCGAGTAGAGCTGGTGGAAATTCTGGGTTCTCTTCCAATAACTCAGGCCTGAGGATCTCTGTAATCTCTTTGACGAACTTCCAGGTGTAGAGGGCGTTGATTATGTTCCGATGGGTAGAAAGCACGCCCTTGGGCATACCTGTAGAGCCTGAGGTATACATGATCGAGGCTCTGTCTTCAGGGAATACCTCTATCTCAATCAGCTCATCATGAGAAAGCGGCTCCACGGATCGTGCCAGCTCATAAAATTCGGGGATCGCAGATTCGACCTCGGGCTTGAACATCACGATTTGCACGTCGAGGCTATCCAGAAATGGCTGTACTAAGTCCAACCGTGCGGGGTCAAGAAAGATTAGTTTGCTGTCGCTGTCGCTAAGGCCGTATTTTAATTCAGGGCTCTTCCACCAGGAGTTCATGGGCACCGCAATTGCGCCTATCAGCGTGATCGCCATATACGCCATACACCATTCGGGAGAGTTGCGAGCACAAATAGCGACACGATCACCCAGTTGTATCTCATATTTCTCTTTGAGTATTCGCGCCATGCGTAGCGATAGATCCAAGCTCTCGGCGAAACTGAAGCGCTCGTTCTGATATACCAAAAAGGTCTGATCGCCAAATTCTAATCCCAGCTTGTACAGCTCGCCAAGGTTCGTTGGAACATGGGCGAAAACACTTAATTCCTGACCATCGATGGTGACGGTTTCGGTTTCGAGTGCGGCGCCGGGACCCATGTGTGTGGCGGCAATGGTTTTCAGCTTATCTAGGTCATCGCTTATTTGCTGGTCGGACAGTGTGTTGGCTTGAATTGTCACTCTTTGCGTATCTCCAGCGTCACTTTGCCCATGACTTTGCGTTCAGTGAACACATTGAACGCATCTACAAAATCAGTCATTGTGAAAGATTCGGTGACGATGGGTTTTAATTTTCCTGCGTCGTACATATCCAGCAACTCGGCGAAGTTCTTCTCGTATTCTGCAGGTTCTTCTTTTCTGAAGCGCCCGAGGAATACGCCGACCATGGATGATCCCTTGAGAAGGGCGAGATTCGCCTTGTACTCAGGAATGCGCCCGCTGGTGAACCCGATGACTAGAAGCCTTCCATTCCAGTTAATGCAGCGGCAGCTTTGATCGAAGAGGTCGCCGCCTACTGGATCGTAGATTACGTCGGCGCCCGCGCCGCCGGTGAGTTCTTTTACTCTCTCTTTGAGTTCACCGTCGCCATAGTTAAGTAATGCATCGGGATTCAATCGGTTGACGAAATCAAGTTTCTCGTCAGAGCTTGCGGCAGCAATCACCTTAGCACCCATGAGCTTGCCTAGTTCAACGGCGGCTAGGCCGACACCACCACTGGCGCCGAGAACGAGTAGGGTCTCGCCAGCTTGCAACTGCGCGCGTTGCTTCAGGGCGTAATAGGATGTTGTGTAAATCATCGCGAAGCCAGCAGCTGTCTTGAAATCCATGCTGTCTGGAATCTTGCGTAGGCCATCTGCCTTAACGGCGACCTGTTCGGCTAATCCGCCGATACCGGGGGTGGCCATGACTCTATCGCCTACCGCGAAGCCTTGAATGCCCGCACCAACAGAGGTAATTATTCCGCCAACTTCTGAGCCAGGTGTGAATGGCATCGGAGGTTGGAATTGGTATTTTCCTTGAATTTGCAATCCGTCAGGGAAATTCAGTGATGCAGAGTAAATCTGAACGACCGCCTCATTCTCTGCGGCTACTGGATCATCAATCTCTTCTAGTACAAGATTTTCTGGGGGACCATAGGTCTTACAGACTATCGCTTTCATGGGGTTACCTCGAATACAACGAACGCGGATTCAAGCACGAATAGGTCTCTACATCAATTGTTCGCGCTATTCCGGTAATTGCCTCTAGAGGTATTGGTGATTGTATTGTTGTGGCCGCTGCAAACGCGTATATTTACCCCCTAGATTATTCTGTAGTGCGCCCCTCAATGAATGAACGTAAAAGACAGGCCTATTTAGAGGTCATGGATATTCAGACCTACTTCCCGCGGCAACAGTTGCCAGGCGCGAAAGCTTCGCCTGAATACGATTTTCCAGCTTTAAGCACCGTCTTGCCTGCGCGTAATGAGTCAGTTCAAGGGAAGGCCGAGATAACAGCGAAGAGCGCGAGAGAAGGCAGTGGGCTTGATGCGATTGAAGAACTGCGCTCGCGCCCACCTGCCTCACGCAAAGCGATGGTAACGCCAATTCGACAATCGAGTGAGGTGCCCGAAAGTGAAAATGAATCTGGCTCTGTCTCCGCCGCGGATCTTCAAAACAGCTTAAATTTCACACTACGCTACTATCGTATTAACGAAAGGCTGGCGGTACTCGACGAGGTGCCCACCCAGGGCTCTAGGCAACTCAGTGAAGAATCACTGGCGCTGATGCAAGCCATTCTAAAGGCCTTAGGGCAGGAGGGCTTCGAGCCTAGCCGTACAGCGGAGGAGTTTTCTTGGCCCTTGCTCAGCGGGTACTCCATGAAGAACACGCCAAGTATAGAGGCGGCGAAAGCGATCTCGGGATTTCTGCAGATGCGGAAAGAGACGGATGGTTTTACTAATTTGTTGGTGTTCGCAGGGGAGGTTGAGGATGTTCTACTACAGTTTGATGCGAGCAAAAACGCGCGAGATTTTGAGAGCAGCAAAGGCTACTTTATTACCGTAACGCATAGTTTAGCTTCGATGCTGGCGGTTCCCACCCTAAAGAGAGATGTATGGCAGCATTTGCAGGCACTACGAAAGCGAATTGAAAGTTCTAGCTAGAACTTTCTTTTTAGTCTGTTTGAAACCTGTACGCCAATTCCACTGACTTATGCCTCCTGAAACAAATCCCACAACGGACTTCTTTGCTCGAACGATGCGCACTAGCGATGTCGATTTGGTTGCGCAGAATGAAGCGGCCGCCTATGACCATCCTTGGACAAAGCGCATCATTGTCGATTGCCTTAGAGCGGGATACCAATGCTGGGTATTGGCTAATAAGCAGCAGATAGTTGCTCATGCTGTGGTGTCTGTAGCGATCGGTGAGTGTCATCTACTAACGCTGTGCGTACGCCCTGAATATCAGCGTCGTGGCTACGGTAGAAAGCTGTTTAAGTTGCTGCTCGATCGAGCTCGTAAACAGGAAGCCGAAGTCTGTTTTCTCGAAGTTCGCCGCTCCAATGAGGGCGCGATCAATCTCTATCGTTCTATGGGATTTGTGCAGATTGGAGAACGTAAAAACTATTATCCCAGCAAAAGCCATAGGGAAGATGCGTTGATCATGTCGCGTGATTTGCCGCTGCCCTAATCTTAGAGGCTTCCCTGGTGGCTAAGGGTTGGATTACTCATTCTCAGTTGTAAATTTTGCTCAGTAATTTTCGAAGCAAGGTAAATGTGGCTACTACACACACAGCTGCGAGCATGATTCCGACAAGGAGCAGAATGCTACCCAGCAGCATGCTGAGGATGTCTTGAATGGAGAGTTGTTGCCAGGTCGCGACGACCCATACACAGGCTAGACCACAGGCGATACCCACGAGAACGGCAGCTGTTTTTTTGCGTATTTTTAGCAGTGAAAAAATCAAAACCTGGGCCTGTTGTTATCGTCGTTATAACTGGCAGTGCAGTTAGGATAGTCGCTGCAACCCCAGAATACACCATTTTTACCGTTGCGTTTAACCAGTAGTTGATTGCACTTTTGACATTGATAGGCCGCTTCGGGCACGCCATCATGGTCTGGCAGGGTTACCTTACAACCCTTTGAGTATCCGCTGCAAAACCAATAATCACCTTTTTCCTTATCAGCCTTTACCAATCGGCGCGTGCACAGCGGGCAGCGGTAATGTTCATCTACTTCTTCCGAGGGCTTGCCATCTACATCATTGAGAGATGCGCGGCAATCAGGAAACCCGCTGCAGCCCCAGAAAGGCCCCATCTTTCCCTGAATTCGGCGTAGTGGTTTCTTGCATTTCGGACAAGGATGCAGTCGCTCGTTTTTGCTGCTGTTGTCTGTTTCGGAGTCAGATTCGGGCATAATTTTGGGCAGAGTTCTGGATAGTGGTTCGGGTAAAGCTTCGAAAATTGCCTTGTTGGAAACTCTCTAGTAGTAGCGGCTGTGAGAAGTGCCGGGCACTCGAAATCAATAGGTTCTAATTATGGTAGCAGAAGCAACTAGGCAAAACAGCGATTTACTATTTTTTGAGGAGGAAGCTTATTGCTGTGTGAGCTGTTTTATCGCCGTAACTAGTGCCGTGTTTTCTGCATTCGTGCCAATTGAAATGCGTAGCCTGTCGCGTAGCCGGTCTTGGTCGAAATAACGCACTAGGATATTGCGCTGCTTCAATTGCAGGTAGAGTTTTTCGGCGCCTATCGATTCTGGAACTTGACACAAGATGAAGTTGCTTTGGCTCGCTGGAGCAGTAAGGCCAAGTGTGTGTAAATCCGCGCGCAATTGCTCTCGACTTTGACAAATACGTATGCAGTTTTCTCGGGCGTATTCGCAGGAGTTTAGTGCGGCCGTCGCGAGGCTCTGAGCGATGTGATCGGTGTTATAGCTGTCGCGAGTCTTAAACATCATCGGTTCGATCAGCGATTTCGCTGCAATACCATAACCAAAGCGCAGACCTGCTAGGGAGTATGCTTTGCTCAATGTTCTGAGTATCAGAATATTATCGTGAGAGTTAATCAATGATATTGAATCGTAGTTGAGTTGAGGGTCGACAAAATCAACATAGGCCTCATCGATTAACAGCAGCCCGGAAAAGCTTTCGGCTACCTTGGCAAGATAGTCGGTGCGCAGCAGGGCGCCGGTAGGTGCGTTTGGGTTAACCAAAATCAACAACTTAGGCGCAGACTTATGCAAGCGCTCTAGAAAATCCTCGGGCATGCTCCAGTCATCATTGAGTGAAATCTCTTCGAGTCGACATCCCTGAATTCCCGCGAGAACCGGGTACAGAGAATAGCTGGGTTTGCAGACAGCGATGGTGTCTAGTTGTTCAACATAGGTAGTCAAAACAAGGCGTAATAACTCATCACCGCCATTAGTTGGAATGACCTGCTCGGCGGAGATATTGTGTAGCCGGCTAGCGGCTTCTCGAAACGAATCAGCCATCGGTGACGGATAGCGTCTGAGAGCGGCTACGTCTATAGATTTCAGTGCTTCAGCCACTTGGGGGCTAGGCGGGTAGGGGTTCTCGTTAGTGTTGAGTTTAATAGTATCCGCTGCTTCGGTTTGCTCGCCCGGTGCATAGCCCTGCATTTTCTCAATATTTTTACGTTCGAATGACATGCTGATTGGTTCGTTAAGTAGTTGAAAAAAGTTAGAGTAACCTAGAGAGTCAGATGAGCAGATCGAGTCAATTCATCTGTAAACGGCTGGGGGAAAAGCTTATAGCTTTAATCGTTTTGAGTCTAGCGTCTATAGCTCAGCTACCCGGTTTGATTAGTCTCTATTGGTTCGGTAAATAGGTCTGCAACCTGTTGGTCCAGCCTGCTATCCAGCGTTGCTCTTTACGTTGAATAGGCGCGTTTGCAACGCGCCGCTCCAATACACGAGTTGCAGCTGTTACAAAGTCATTGAGATTGGCAACGCTGCCCTGCAATTCCAACAGAACCTGCAACAGCCCCCAGCCTTCGCCTTGATAACGCTCGCTAGCGGAAATGCCAGTTCCCTTAAAATGAACATAGTCAATCAAGGCATACATGCCATAAGGTGTTTGTGAATTGGCGACCTCATAGAAGCTGGTTTCTACAGCGCGCCGCACAGGCGGCTCTAATCCGCGAAAGAGATCGGCTGTCGAGCCATGCAATCGTTCTACGATAAACAACACTTGAAGCTCGGTGGTCGAGTCTAAGAATTCACGCAGCTGCTGCATTCTTTGGCTCTCGAAATCGGCCAGGAATTGCCCCCTGTTCTGCCATGGAGAGTCGGGGTTTTCTAGTGCCTCTAACCATGCAGGTAATTCATAGCCGTGCTTCTTGTAGAAGGCTAGCAAGATTGGAAAGGTTTCTTCGAAGCGTTCGTTTTGCTGAGAGCTGTACCAGATAAAGTGACC
>CAJXQP010000068.1 GCA_913058275.1 uncultured Gammaproteobacteria bacterium
CGGTCTCGTGGGCTCGGAGATGTGTATAAGAGACAGCATTGAAAGAGCTCCCACTTCGTCGTTAGTTGCTGAGACGTTCGCGGTTGGCGCTGTAGCTTTCTTGTTGATAGCGGTAGCTGAATTTGTGCGCTCCAAAAGCGGCGAACTCGTAGATGCCCGCGCCGAGACTAAAGCCAAGGCAGACTTTCTGAAGAACGTGTCCAGAGAATTCCTAACCCCAGTCCATCTTATTCTTGCAAACTCTAAACGGCTAATGGCAGTACAGTCGGACAAACTAGATGATCCAACACGACAGCATATGACAACTGTCATAAAGCAAAGCAATCACTTACACAATCTTATAAACGATTGGCTAGAAATGGCAGAACTCGAATCCGATAGTTTTGAGCCCGAATTTGAGCTTGTGGAGATGTCACAATTTCTCGGCGGTATTAGGAACACTATGTCTCCCTCCATAATGGAAAAAGGGCTGCAGCTAGAAACTGAATTCGCTTCGGCAATCCTATTAGTATAAACCGATAAGTCACGCCTGCAGCACATATTGATTAGCATCATCACCAACGCAATTAAGTTCACCGAGAAAGGCAGTATCTTGCTGGCGTACAGGGCGATCTATTTTCAAAGCAGGTTAGGCATTGAAATATCCATTGAAGACACCGGTCGCGGCATGAGCGAAGAATTTCAGCAGGTATTGTTCCGTGAATTCTCTCGCGAAGAGGAAGAATCCGAGAAAGATCCGCAAGGAACTGGACTAGGATTGGTAATAGTCAAACGCATGGTAGAGAAACTAGGTGGCGAGATAACTTTCGAGTCGCAACGTGATGCAGGAAGCCGATTTCATATTCGACTGCCACTTCGGGTAGCTAAAGGCAAGAGGCTCTCTTAACCTGCTCCCTTCTCCAATTGGTAGATCAGCTCGCCGACGTCCTCCATCTTGCTATCAAAGCTTTTGAGAGCATCAGCCAGCCCCTGGTTGTAGTAGAACCCGCCTACTTCCTTAGCGAAGAAGTCCAACAGAAACTCAGCATCAAAGCTGCCTATTTCTTGCTGTAGTTCGTTTTCAAAATACTTTTGTAGCTTTGCTACAACCTCAGTTTTAACAGAGTCATCAAGTTTAATTTCCGCCAACATCAAGCCCCTAGTTGCCGTGCCAAATCATTGAAGTCTTCTGCTGTGTAGTCGAATTCACCATCTGGATTCCTGTTTACAGGTCGCCCTGGTCCGCGCTCTAAAGGGCGAATTACATAGGCCGTCTTAAGGCCCGTGCGCGCTGCTGCACGCAGATCTCCCGGGTGAGTCGCAACCATCATCACTTGCTCCGGCTCCAGGCTAAGCAGATCGGCCGCCTTAAGATAGGCCCTTGGATCAGGTTTATAGTGCCCAGACAGCTCGGCTGAGAGTATCGCGTCCCATGGCAGTCCACCATTCTTCGCCATGTGTGTAAGCAAGGAGACATTCCCATTTGAAAGTGTCGTGATCACATACTTGCTCTTCAATTTGTTCAATCCAGATACCGTATCAGGCCAGGGAGAAAGCCGATGCCATGCCTCGTTGAAATGAACAAGTTCAGCCTCACTCATTCCAGTCAAATTGTATTCTTCGACTAGGTCATCAAGAATCATGCGATGTAGATCGTCGATCTTCGTCCACGGCATTTCACCGTTACGTACTTTATTCATCGCGGGTCCATACCCTGCACGCCAACTCACTGCAAATTTTGCCCAATCGACATCGTAGCCCTTATTCTCAGCAAGTAATTGACCTTCGCGAATAATTGATCCGTGCCAGTCTACAACCGTTCCGAAAACATCAAAGGTTAACGCCTTCACGCTATTGGCAATTGAGTTATCAGCAGCATGGGAAAGCACGGGCAAAACACCGATACCCAACCCCACAGGTAGCAGTGAAAGCTGACACAGAAATTGTCTTCTGCTGGGTTGATTTAAAGGAAGTGATTCGATCGAATGTGTAGGAATTTTCAGCATGGCTATTCTCCTAAGTCGACAGAGCTAACGGCTCTTTTTAAGCTACGTTAGCATACTGCCTGTTCTAAAAGAACGTCTACTGGAAATAAACAGCAAGGATAGCGACCGGGCAAATAAATTTGACGTAGAAAGGCCAGATTTTCCAGAACATGCTGTTCTCAACCTCTGGACTACCTTGACGAATCTCGTCGAGTAATTCATTTCGACGCCATACCCAAGCGGCAAATATGCAGATGAAAAGACTTAGTAGTGGCTGACTGCGTTCCGTGGTGAAACTCACAACCATGTCGAATAGTGGATCGAAATTGAACACGATAACTAAGGAGACAAAGGTGATTATAGCGCCGACAATTATTGCCGCCTTAGGCCGAGGGAATCCCCTATTCTCAACACTATAAGCAACCGGCACCTCTAACATCGATATCGAAGAAGTAAGTGAGGCAATCGTCATCAATGCAAAAAATGCCACTGCAACTAACAAACCTATAGGGCCCATATTATTGAATAATTCAGGGAGCACTGAAACGATGAGACGAGGACCGGCAATCAGTCCACCTGCTTCGTCATAGATTTGTACGCCGCTCTCCAAAGCCACATACATAGCCGGTAATATTAGCAATCCAGCTAGCACCGCAATTCCAACATCTAACAAGGCAACAAGACCACCCACTACAGGCAAGTTTTCATCTTTGCTGATATATGAGCCATAGACCAGCATAGTGCCGACACCGAGAGAGAGGGAGAAGAATGCCTGCCCCATCGCACTGACTAACAATTGCGGATCAGTGACGCGCGAGAAGTCCGGTACTAAATAGGCGCGCAGTCCATCCATCGCTCCGGGCAACGTAAAAACATACAGAATCAGTAACAAAAGAATGCACATGAGTGAAGGCATTAGTCTTGATGCCCACTTTTCAATACCATCCTTTACGCCAGCAGTAATAATGAGAACAGTCAGCACCATGAAGATAACGACGAAAATTGCATTGCGAATTTCTGTGTCAGTTGTCAGCCACGCAGATAGGCTCGTCAAACCTAACAGCCTTGACAGAGGATCTAAAAAGAACGCCATCATCCAGCCGCTAACAATAGCGTAAAAGCTGAGAATCAGACTAACTGTCACTATGCCAACGAACCCAATAGCGAGCGCAAGGAACTGGCTCTTCTTGCCACTTGATATAGATTGTAATGCTGCCACGCCGTTGGAGCGCGTATGCCGGCCAATTATGAGCTCAGCCATTAGCGCGGGATAACCCAGGGCGAATGCTAAAACGAGGTAGGTAAAAAGAAACGCTGCACCGCCATTGCTCGCGGTATTTGTAGGAAAGCCCCAAATATTACCGAGACCGACAGCCGAACCAGATGCGGCCATAAGAAAGCCAAATCTAGATGAAAATTCTCCGCGTGCTGCCGCCACTATGCTGGGTGCCCCTTAAGATTATCTATTGATCGAATGATTCCAGTGTAAAGCTTGCCGTTGCCGCATCGGTGAGAACAAAGACAACATTCGTCGCCACAGAAATAGATCCGTTTAAGTTCACTTCCAACGATGGAATTCGCAAACGACCATCTACGGTAGAATACTCGGCGATTCCGTCAAAGCTATCCCTGCGTGGAATTGCACTCTCCGCATTTGCCCGGATAATCACATTTGGTGAGGCAGACACTACATTAAAATTCATGCTGATCAGATCAGCTCCTGAATCTATGCTCACTGATGTGATTAGCAAGCCAGTGGCGGACTCAAAAACATGCGGCGCTGAACTAAAGCGCTGTGTTACCTCAGCATTGATATAGAGGAAATCCCGAGGGTCAGTGTAGAGCGGCGTAATATGAGGCGCATTCGGCGCCCGTCCACCCAGAGCGACGACTGGCAAGGCATCGATCTCATCGACAGTAACCATCCCGTCGCCTAGCACGACTCCAAATACTGTGAAACCACCATTGCTCGTATCCAGCGTCGCACTATTGTCGACTACATTGACGAACCACTGATTTGTAGCGCTATTTGGGTCTCCGTCTAGCTTGGCCATCGCAACCGTGCCACGCGTATTGGAGACTCCAAACTCATTCTGGATGGGCGGGTCTGACGGTACCTCAATGGGCCCTTCAAACAGGACAAAGCGAAAACCTCCACCCTGCACTACGAAGTTATCGACAGCACGATGGATATAGGTGCCATTGTAGGCATTGCGATTGACGTAATTTAAAAAATTCTGGACTGTACCAGGCGCTGAATCATCCAATAACTCAATTGAGTAGTCGCCAATACCTGTGCTAATGCGGACAATGGTCCCCGAGAGCGCAGAGGGGACATAGGCAAGAATGGCAACCAGAGCAATGCGGGTTGAGGCGCTGGCGATTATAGATCCTAGGCTGCGCCGACTAACTACGGTCATGGGTACTCCTGAAACACTGACTATTATAGGTCTTTCTTAACCCTATCTGACCGAGGCAGCATAGGTTAAGTTCCCTTAAGATTCAACTCCCATTACTAGACGGCAGCTCCCTCCAAGGCAGCCCCCGTCGCCACGGGGAAAATCCGGTTCAGGCCCGAATTTGGGTGTCCTTGGACCGCTGCACGAAGATTTTTAGCTAGCGATTCACAGCCCGTCTATGATATAACATGCGACCTTTAAAGAGTCTCAAGCTTGAAAGTTTTTGTCTAATCGTTCAGTAAAAAATGGGTCCGTTTCGCTAGTGCCAAATCATCAGAACTCACTCCCTGGTTTCGACATACCAAATCAAGATTCTTCAGAAGAACAAAACGGAAATTCGCAGGCTACCCAGCGAGCCTCTATCGGCATCGGAATAGACTACGGCACAAGTAATAGCGCCGCCGCAATATTCGATGGCACTAAAGTCCACTTGGTACAACTTGAGCGGCACTCAGTGATCATGCCTTCCGCGACCTATATCGATAAAGATTTCCAGATTAGCACTGGTCAGGGCGCGATCAATCACTATATAGAGAGCAATACTGGAAGAACCGTTGAGTTAAGCGCGGAGATCCTAGGCGAAAGCAGAACCACTACCGGTCAGATCGGCGACAAGGGCCTACCCGAAGAAGGCAATACACAAACCTTATATGGGCAATCTTTCGTAGATGGAGGCCAACAAGGAAGGCTCTTTAGAGGCATAAAGAGACTACTAGGCAGCACCGACTCGCCTCGACTGATGGTATTTGATCGCGCATTTCGGCTGGTCGCTCTTATCACCCCCCTACTGCTTAGAATTAGAAAAAGCATTGAACTTCAAATACCGAGCGGGGTCTCAGACTCAGCAGCTACTGATCATGCCTGTATTGGGCACCCTGTGAATTTCGAGGGTAGTGCTGCGAATCGAAACCGGGCCGCTCTCGATATGCTCTCTGAAGCCTATGGCTATGCTGAATTCGTCAAGCAGTCCTATTATCCAGAGCCAATCGCCGCTGCCTTGAGCTATCTTCATGAAAATCAGGAGCAATCGGCACAAGCTCAGATTCTGTTGGCTGTTGATTTTGGTGGGGGAACACTCGATCTATGCCTTATTCGCGCAGAACAGTCAGATTTCGAAGTCATAGCTACTCACGGCATAGGCTTAGGTGGAGACCACATCGACCAAGTGATGTTCAAGAAACTATTGTTCCCACTGCTAGGCAAAGGCGAGCGCTGGAAGCGTGCAGGCGAAGACCGAGAGATAGAGACGCTATTTCCATTTGAGGAATATGAAGATCTGTTACTGAATTGGGCCATTAGTTACATGCTTAATCAAAATAAATTCACCACGCCACTGATGCAGAGAATTAGCGTAGACGACGAGGCTTCTATCAAGTTCCAGCGCCTCTACGATATGATTAAGAGCAACTACAGCTACTTGGTTTTTCAGTGTATTAAAGAATTGAAGGCAGAGCTTTCTGATGCTCATTCGGCAAAGCTAGACATACCAGAGCTCGATATCGAATTCGAACTTAGCAGAGAAGAATTTGAAGTCATGATCGGTGATCTGCTCGATAAATTCAGCCAATCAATAACCGACGTTCTGCAGCGCGTCGATTTAGGAAGCAGCGATATCGATCTTGTGATTCGAACCGGTGGCTCTTCACTCATACCCGCGGTAAAGCGCATCTTGGAAGCCCGATTCCCAGGCAAGGTAATCGAGCATGACCCATTCACTAGCGTAGCAGCGGGGCTTGCTATTGCGGACTACGAGGGGCTGGGAGAGAAACTCGAGCAAGAGTGAGCGATACAGCGAGTTGTCAGAGCTCTACGCGTAGTGACTCAGCAGAATCGGCGAAGGACAAAGAGTAAATCTGCCCATCCTTCTCCACATTCACCAGATTGGCTTGATCTGGCCAAATGTCTCTTAAAGCAACATGGACCACAGACAGCGCACTTAAATCCTGTAGTTGCTCTGCCTCCTGATAGACCCAAAGAAATTGGCCCTCGATCTCCTCACCTACATACTCCAGATTCAACTCAGTAGTCTCGCCTCGAAAATCCTCGGCGGCAATAGCGAATCGATTCATAACATAGTTACTGAAAAGTTTTCGCGAGTCAGCTGATTCCATTAAGTTCTGTGCTTCACCAAATACGACACCTGCAGCATGCTCGGCGTCGTGTATGAAAAAGCGATGTACGACTTCGATATTGCCAGTGCTATCGTTGAATAGAATGCGTGTCACCGCTGTCTTCTGCTCATGGGCAGCAGTGAGACTAGGCACAAGGCAACATAGGAGAGTTAGCAGCGCGAGGAGTCCCGTTCGTGGCCTGCCTCGCGCTGCTATAGTGCTTAGACTAGTCGTCCTGCTCACCATCTTCATCATCAGTCTTCAGTTCTGTTTTGATATCTTGCATGACATCTCGTCCGATTAAGCCACCACCACCTTCGGATTTGAAACTCTCGATGCGCGAGGGGATGATTCGCCGCGGATAGTAGTTATTCTCTATGTCCGCGTCCGCCGTTTCCTGCATAGGGTCGATCGCAACGCTACGCAATTCGTTTTCACTCACGATCAGCTTCTTTACCTGCCTCGCATTTTTGCGCCATATCTCAGGGGGTAGTCGCATTTCTTCGATGCTACCATCGGCATATTCCATCTCCAGGATTACCGGCATGACCAGGCCACCCTCATTTGAAAGCTCGAGAATGTAGTAGTTCAATTCTTCGGAGATAGCCCTATCGAGCACTTCGCGCTCCCAATCTTCGAGACCTTCTAGAAAGCTGTTGTAAGAATTGCGCTCCTTGTTCGTGACCGTAAACTGATCATTGTCATCGTAGAAGTCGCGGACATCGGTATTACGCTCAACCCAAGTTTGCCTTCCCTCTTCGCGATTTCGTTGGATATACAGCGAAGGGGGCAAGGCCTTCTCGGTCTCGCGCTGACGCGCATAGTCGATATCTGGGCTCTCAGTATCCATGCGCATCTCATAGACTCTATTAAGAGAGATATCTACATGATCGGTTGTGTAGAACCAACCGCGCCAGAACCAATCCAGATCGACACCTGATGCCTCTTCCATAGTGCGGAAGAAGTCTGCCGGTGTGGGACGCTTGAATTCCCATTGGAGCGAATACTCTTTGAATGCGAAATCGAAAAGCTCGCGACCCATAATGGTTTCGCGCAAGATATTGATCGCTGTCGCAGGTTTGGAATAGGCGTTCGGGCCTAGACGCAGCACGCTATCGGACTGAGTCATGATCGGAACCTGAGTCTGTGAAACCATGTAGTCAACGATATATCTTGGTTCCACTCCCCAAGGTATCTCAGCATCCCATTCGCGACCGGCAACAGAATCGAGGTAGCTATTGATGCCCTCGTCCATCCAGGTCCACTGACGTTCATCTGAGTTCACGATCATTGGGAAGTAGAAGTGCCCTACCTCGTGAATAACCACACCAATTAGGAAACGCTTCTCAGCTAAGGAATAGGTTCGAGACCCATCGTCCTGCAGCGTCGTGCGCGGACCATTGAAGGTAATCATTGGATATTCCATACCGCCGACAAAACCCGCGTTCAAGGAGATTGCCGTCGGATACGGATAATCGAAAGAGAAGCGGCTATAGACTTCCAGGGTATGAATAACAACTTCCGTGGATAGGTCCGACCAGAGCGTGCCACCTTCCTTTGGGTAGTAGGACATCGCCATTACCAACTCTTGATCGGCGCCTTCTTGACGATAGCCTTTCGCGTCCCAAATAAATTTTCTTGAAGATCCCCAGGCAAAATCACGGACGTTTTCTGCGGTGAATCGCCAAGTCTTAGTATCATCTACACCTTCACTCTCATTCTCAAGGGCTTCTTCAGGAGTTACGATGTAAACGGGTCGTTCCGCAGTCTCTGCCTCTTGCAGACGGTCGCGTTGCTCTCTTGTCAGAACCTGACTGGCGTTCTGTAACTCGCCCGTTGATGCAACAATATGATCCGAAGGCACAGTAAGCGAAACTTCGTAGTCGCCAAACTCTAGTGTGAACTCACCCCCACCCAGAAATTCTTTATTAGTCCAACCTTCGTAGTCGGTGTAGGCAACAAGACGCGGGAACCACTGTGAAATCGCGAACAGATAATTGCCGCCTTCGTTCTCGTCGTCGGGAAAATATTCGTATCCACCACGCGGTCGAAGCACATCACCATTGACCACGTTATAGGCATAGTCGATTTCAAATTCAACATCCTGACCAGAATTCAACGAACGCGCGAGATCGATGCGCATGAGTGTGCCGACTATTGTATGTGGAAGATCATTTCCCGAACTGTCACGAACTGAGTTTATTTCGTAGCCCAGATCGGCGTCTTCGTTGTATTGGAGAGAGCGCAACTGACCTAAGCTGATGCGCGCAGGGGAATCGGCATCAGGGCTACTACCATTAAAGGTAGAGCTCATATTTCCCATTGAATCGCTACGGAAGCGATTTTGGTCTAACTGCAGCCAAAGATAGCCCAACGTATCGGGAGAATTATTCTGGTAGCGTATAGTCTCAGTGCCCGAAATTCGCTGCGAGTTTTCGTCGAGAGCGACGTCAATTTCGTAGTCTACTTCTTGCTGCCAATACTGATGGCCCGGTTGACCTGACGCGTTCCTGTAAACGTTTGGAGTCGGCAAGACTTCGTCCAATTGGCGGAATTTGTCTTGATACGTACCTTTCGTCTGTTGAATGCCTTGTGCGAATAGTGCAGAACTGCTTATTATTAACATGCTAGTCGCAGCGATGAATAAGACGATTCTCTTCATAACGACCGAACTCCTAAAAGTGCTTTTACCAAACTATGTGACTGCCGATAATACCGCGTTTTACTCGATTTGTGGCCATCCATTTAATATCCGCCTTTGTTCTGAGGTAGACTCAACTTCATGGACCTCATCCTGATTGCGATTCCGTTTTTCTTTCTGCTAATTTTTATCGAATTGGCCTACGGCTTGCTACGCGGCAACAATACCTACCGCCTCAATGACAGCATCAACAGCATCTCCATGGGCAGCCTAAGCCGCCTGCAAAGCCTTGTAATTCTAGGATTTTCCGGCTCTATCTATGAAATCGTTGTGGCTAGATACCAGCTCGCACAACTAGCGGATGACGCGCTATGGGTCTGGATTAGCTGTTTCATACTCTACGATTTCGCCTACTACTGGAAGCATCGCCTCGGACACGAGGTCGCCCTGTTCTGGGGCTCTCACGTTGCCCATCATCAGAGCGAGGATTACAATCTGAGCACTGCGCTGCGGCAGACCAGCATAGATTTCCATGGCTTTCTATTCTATCTCCCCTTCTTCTTCCTAGGCTTTCCGGCAGAAATTCTTTTCACGGTGGTGAGCCTAAACTTGATCTATCAATTCTGGGTTCATACCGAGCATGTGCCCAAGCTCGGCCCGATCGAATGGTTATTCGTTACTCCCTCGAATCACCGCGTTCATCATGCTCGAAATAAAATCTATGTAGATAGGAACTACGGAGGCGTGTTCATTCTGTGGGATAGGATATTCGGCAGTTTTCAGGAAGAGCTTGCCCTCGAACCAACGGTTTTCGGCCTACGCAAGCCGCTGAATAGCTGGAACCCAATCTGGGCCAACGTGCATGTGTATTGGAGACTCATCTTGGATTTTTTATCAACGCCCGGGATCGCCGACAAACTAAAGGTCTTGTTCAAACCACCAGGCTGGCGTGCGCAGGCACAGCAGAGTCATTGCAAGCTCGGCATTGAGACTGTCGATCTTGCTGCACGATACGACCCAAAAATATCATCCTTCAGCCTAGTCTATACCTGTATCCAATTTCTCTTTACTGTCGTTCTAAGCCTTGCAGTGCTTCTCGGAGCAGCATCGCTTAGCTATTCGCTATTGAGCTTGGCAGTGATCTATTTGTTCTTTTCATTCTTTGTTGCTGGAGCCTGGCTAGAGGGAAAGGAAATTGCACTAGCTTTAGAGATAGTGCGATTGGTATTTCTTGTGCCTTGTCTGCTATTGCTGGGATTAAATCCAATAGTGACAGCACTATTGGCAGTCAATGCGGCTATCGTTATGCCCTTACTACTAATTATTGGATCTAAGCGCATTCAAGTTCTAGCGATTAACTAATAGCGCTTGGCGCTGCATTCCTTCCGATGCAGTCTCCCAGCGAATCACTTTTTCTGTGACCGCTGTGCTTTGAATAGCGCTTTCTTGCAGCAGTAAAAAAAAAGCAGGACAATCCGATCAGACCCCGAGGATGACGCCAAAACCAGAATGCCTGTCTCTTTGCAATCGAGCAGCACTCGAAAAGCAATGTTAGAGCAAGTAGAGTTCTTATTGAAACTACATTGAGTTTACAAATGGTTGACAGCGGATTGAAGCGACAGCAGTTAGATTCTGGTGAGAGGGAATTCTAATAAGAGGGCGCCGTTTTCTGGGTCGCGTAGTTCGAATTGCGCTTGCGAGGTGCTATCAAGCGCATCAGTAAAAGTAGACCCGCTCTCAACATTGCTGATGATAAAGGCGACTCGCGTAGTAACACTGCTCGCAGGAGGGATCAGTAACGGAATAAATTCATAGCCAGCAGATTCACTCAACATGCCCTGTACTGTGGACTCGACGCTGAGGCTTGAGCCTGGGATTCGTTTTCTTACAGCTCTAAACAACACAACTTCGCCATCGCCATCTGTCATTCTCAGAAACACATTGACCTGTTTGGTAAACAGCTCGAGATTTCTCACCTGCAAAGAAGGCGTATAGATCGGATAGCTGAAGCCCACCTCGATAATTCCATTGCTAGAGCTCTGTCTCTTATACACATCTCCGAGCCCACGAGACCGAGGCTGA
>CAJXQP010000069.1 GCA_913058275.1 uncultured Gammaproteobacteria bacterium
CCTCGGTCTCGTGGGCTCGGAGATGTGTATAAGAGACAGGCAATAGACTACGTAGGCCTCCGAATGACCAGCCCCCGAACACCAGCGTTTATTGCCATTGACTACTACTCGATCGGCTTCGACTTGGGCGCTAGTAGTAAGATCGGTTAGTGCCGATCCGGCATTCGGCTCCGACATGGATACAGCGACAACGATTTCGCCGGCGCATACTCTGGGTAGAAATTTTTCCCTCAGTCGATCACTACCGAAATGTGCTATCGCTAAGCTTGGCCCGAAGCAGGACTCGAAGATAGGAAAGGCTACCGCGATTGAAACTTTGGCAATCTCTTCTAAGACAATTACTGCATCGAGGTGGCTCATTCCGGCGCCGCCATATTTCTCGTCGAGGTTAACGCCCAGATAGCCCAATTCGGCGTAGCGCTTACGTAACTCGATTCCGGGCGGTTCGTCACTTTCTTCGATTTGTTTGGCGATAGCAGGTAATTCCTGCTGTGCAAACTTGCGCACGGATTGCTGCAGGGCAGTTTGTTGTTCAGATAGAGTGAAATCCATATCTAGTAGTCCTCGTGCTTCTGTCCATTGCTGTGGCAGGTATTGTAGAGTATTCGGCGGCCCACCCATAGACCAATGCTGTAGAGCGGTTTCCCTACCCTTGCTCCGAGCTGTTATAATCGCGCCCGATTTCACTCGGCCTGCACTCTCGGCCTTCACTAGGCATAAGAGTGAGCATAGAACCTATTAATTCTGCAATCTGAGCCCCGCGCATGCAATCGCGTGATATGGGGCCATAACACGGCAATCACCAGCATGGGTATTGAATCACTAATCGACGAAATAGGGCGCCGCCGCGTGTTGGCGATCATTTCGCATCCGGATGCTGGCAAAACCACTATTACCGAAAAATTACTGCTCTACGGGAATCTGATTCAAGTAGCAGGTTCTGTGAAGAGTAAGAAATCGGATCGTCATGCAACATCTGACTGGATGGCGATGGAGCAACAGCGGGGCATCTCGGTGACCTCCTCGGTGATGCAGTTCCCCTACAATGGTCGAATGGTGAACCTGCTCGATACGCCTGGGCACGAAGATTTTTCCGAAGATACTTATCGCGTGCTCACGGCTGTAGATTCCGCATTGATGATCGTCGATGGGGCGAAGGGCGTGGAAGAGAGAACCATCAAGCTGATGGATGTCTGTCGGCTGCGTGATACTCCGATCTTCACCTTCGTTAACAAACTCGATAGAGATATCCGCGACCCAATCGAAGTACTCGATGAGATAGAGACTGTTCTCAACATCAAATGCGCGCCGATCAATTGGCCGTTAGGCATGGGCAAAGAATTCAAGGGCGTCTATAACCTGTATGAAGACAAAGTTCATGTCTATCAGCAGGGTCAAGGGAACCAGATTCATGACGAGGTGATAATCGATGGGCTGAATAGTCCTGAAACGGCCGAGCTGCTGGGTAGTTATACCCAAGACTTTATCGATGAGATTGAATTGGTGCGTGGTGCCAGTCACGAATTCGATAGAGACGCCTATTTGAAGGGAACCTTGACCCCTGTTTTCTTTGGTACAGCTTTGGGAAATTTCGGTGTTAAGAAAATGCTCGAGGATTTCGTAGAGTGGGCGCCCCAGCCAAAAAGTCGAGAGACAGAAACCCGTATCGTAGAGGCAAAAGAGAAAGAATTCAGTGGTTTCGTCTTCAAGATTCAGGCGAACATGGACCCTAAGCATCGTGATCGAATCGCGTTCATGAGGATCTGTTCGGGTGAGTATACGAAGGGCATGAAGATGCGTCACACCCGCATCGGCAAGGATGTCAAAGTGGCGGACGCGGTGACTTTTCTCGCTGGTGATCGAGAGCAGGCAGAATCGGCTGTGTCTGGTGACATCATTGGTCTGCATAATCACGGCACAATTCAGATCGGCGATACCTTTACTACAGGCGAGGAGTTGAAGTTCCGAGGAATCCCTCACTTCGCTCCTGAGCTGTTCAGGCGTATTCGACTACAAGATCCGCTCAAGTTGAAGGCCCTGCAGAAGGGACTGACGCAGCTATCCGAAGAAGGCTCTACGCAGTTGTTCATGCCTCTTCGCAATAACGATCTGATCGTCGGCGCCGTGGGTGTGCTGCAATTCGAAGTCGTGGCCTTTCGCTTGAAAGACGAATACAAGGTTGATGCCATCTATGAGCCGGTTTCAGTCTTCGTGGCGAGGTGGGTGGATTCCGAGAATAAGGCTAAGTTAGAAGAGTTTCGCAAGAAGGCGCATGAACATCTGTCCATCGATGGTGGAGGTTACCTCACCTATCTTGCGCCAACTCGGGTTAACTTGAGCCTGATGGAAGAGCGCTGGCCAGACATCGAATTCCGCGCCACTAGAGAGCATTGATGCCTATTTTTTAGTCGGTATTTAAGCCTCAGTTAGCAAGCCGAAATTTATCAATGATAGCTATTAAACAAGCCTAAACCCTATGTCCAATTGCCACATGAAGTTCGAGATCAGCGCAACCGACGGTAAAGCCCGCACCGGTGCTATGCAATTCCCACGCGGCGAAGTCGCTACTCCTGCCTTCATGCCGGTAGGCACCTATGGCAGTGTAAAGGGTTTGAACCCAGAGCAAATTCGCGCCACCGGTGCCGACATCATCCTTGGCAATACTTTTCACCTGATGCTTAGGCCTGGCACTGAAGTCATCATGAATCATGGTGACCTCCATGACTTCACTGGGTGGGAGCGGCCGATGTTGACCGACTCGGGTGGCTTTCAGGTATTTAGTCTCGGCGAGATGCGCAAGATCACAGAGCAAGGCGTTACGTTCAAATCTCCTATTGATGGCGCAAAGATATTTCTCGGTCCAGAAAACGCCATTGAAATCCAGCATCAGCTGGGGGCTGACATCATCATGGTATTTGATGAATGCACTCCTTATCCGGCTACAGAAACTGAGGCTAGAGATTCGATGCAGCTTTCACTGCGTTGGGCCCAGCGCTGTGTGCAGGCACACGGTGAGAACAAAGCAGCACTGTTCGGTATCGTGCAGGGAGGCATGTTCGAGAGACTGCGGGAGGAATCGTTGGCAGGTTTACTCGAATTAGGCTTCGATGGTTATGCGCTAGGTGGGCTGTCCGTGGGCGAACCGAAAGAAGAGATGAAGGCAGTTGTCGAGTTCTGTGGGGAGAGATTGCCAGCAGACAAGCCACGCTACCTGATGGGAGTTGGTACGCCAGCAGATATCGTGCATGCAGTTACTCAGGGTATCGATATGTTTGACTGCGTAATGCCGACAAGAAATGCACGTAATGGACACCTGTTTACCTCTGCTGGCCTGTTGAGACTGCGCAATAGCCGCTTCCGCAATAATACGGGGCCGCTAGATGAAGAGTGTGGCTGCTATACCTGTCAAAATTTTAGTCGTGCCTATCTGCACCACCTTGATAAATGCCGTGAAATGCTGGGTGCGCAATTGAATACGATTCACAATTTGCACTACTATCAGACGCTGATGGCGAGTATGCGTGGGGCTATTGAACAGGGTAGATTGAGCGCTTTTGCTGGCCAGTTTTTAGAAGATCAGCAAAAATTGTCCTGACATTTTTCTTAATCTGGACACTAGGCACTTGAAAATAAAGCAATAATCCCAAGTTAGAGTAGAAGCGTTGCTGCAACAGACCCTAGGCCTGGGCAGTGGCCGCATTGGAAAAGAATAAACAGCGTTCGCAGACTCGCTAAAGCGAACGCAATTATCGATATAAGAAGTGCATTAAAGCCGGTACAATCTCGTCTTTTCTGCTTGAGCGGACATCTAACTCCCAGAGAGAGTCATTTATGAATTTAATCTTCCCCACAGCCTATGCCCAAGAAGCAGCAGGGCAACCCTCGATGACTTATAACCTAATCCTATTCGGCGGCATGTTTGTACTGTTCTATCTGATCTTGTGGCGTCCGCAGTCCAAGCGCGCCAAAGAACATAAAGATCTCATTACTAGTGTCTCTAAAGGAGACGAGATAATGACTTCCGGTGGATTGATGGGCAAGGTTGCTAATGTAACCGACGACTATATCGCCGTTGAAGTTGCGGAGAATGTAGTACTTAAATTGCAAAAATCTTCAGTCGCCGCGGTTTTGCCTAAGGGCACAATTAGTCAGATCTAGTTACGGAAACGGAGTTGCACAGGGATGTGTAACCATTGCCCGTTAAGGGCAATGGGAGTGTGTCAAAAGCAAGTAAAATGACATTTTTACGCCAGCTTTTGGCGCACGACAGTCTGAAAAAGTCATGGATGACTTTTTCAGTATCGAACAAATAGTCACGCGCGTTTATTCATCGACGATTAAAGAGCTAGCTGGTAGCACACTATGTTAAATAAGTACCCGGCCTGGAAAAACATTCTCATTCTTATAGTGGTTATCTTGGGGTTTCTGTATTCTTTGCCAAACCTCTATCCGGACGATCCTGCCTTACAAGTTTCCCATGAACTCACTGAGCTGAGCGAGGGAGATTTGCCTACGATTATGTCTGCGCTGGAAGCGGCAGAAGTCAATTTTTTCGGAGAGGAAGTGGATAGCGAGAGCATCCTGATTCGCCTGAATAATCTCGATGATCAACTGCGTGCGAAGACGGCTATCGAAGAAGCCTTGGGTGATAGCTATATTGTTGCCTTAAATTTAGCGCCCACTACACCTGGTTGGTTGCAGGCTATAGGCGCAGGCAAGATGAACCTTGGTTTGGACTTACAAGGTGGCGTGCACTTCCTGATGGAAGTAGATATGGATGCGGCACTGACGCGTCGTATGGAAGATAACCTCAGCAATGTTAGAACGATTTTAAGAGAACAAAGAATTCGAAGCCGCGGGCTAAACCTGATTTCAATCTCGCACCTAGAGGTGCGTTTTGCGAGCGACGAGGATCGCCGTCAAGCCAGATCGGAACTGGTTGAAGGTTTTCCAGATTTACAGTTTCAAAGCCGCGAAGCTGAAGGCGTCTTTATCCTCGATATGCGCATGACGCCTGCAATAGCGCTACAGATTCAAACCGACACCCTGCAAGCGAATAGAACTACCTTGCTGAATCGCGTCGACACACTTGGCGTGTCAGAGCCCACTGTGCAGCAGCAGGGCTCCGATCGAATCGTAGTGGAATTGCCGGGCATGCAAGACCCAGCACAGGCAATCCGAATCCTGCAGCGTATAGCGACATTGGAATTTCACCTAGAAGCCGAGGCAGGCGCGCCAAGTCTTAGCTACGAGACCTATTTATACGAAGGTATCCCGATCAATGTCGACAACGATGTAGTTCTGCAGGGTGATCGTATAAGTAATGCAGTTTATCAGCTAGATCAGAACAGCCAGCCTTCAGTGAATTTGAGTCTCGATGCCCAGGGTGGTAATCAGATGAATCGTGCTACTCGCGATAATGTGGGCCGTCGTCTGGATATACTTTTAATCGAGACAAAGTCACGCACCATCACTTCTGTAAATGAAGAAGGCGAAGAAGTCGAAGATATTGAGTTCTATGAAGAAGCAGAGCTTATCATGCACGCCGTTATCCAACAGCCACTGGGCAGACAATTTAGCATCACCGGTTTGACTGCGCGTGAGGCGAGCGATCTTGCTCCACTTATTCGTTCGGGATCGCTGGCGGCCCCTATGACGATTGTAGAGCAATCGGTTATCGGACCATCGATGGGACAAGAAAATCTCGATCAGGGTTTGTTGGGAGTGCAAGTCGCAGCCGGTCTCGTCGTTATCTTTATGCTGTTCTACTACCGTACTTTCGGCATGGCGGCGAACGCGGCACTTATCATGAATATTCTGATGATCGTAGCGGTGATGTCTTCGATAATACCGGCAACACTGACGCTGCCGGGTATCGTTGGTATCGTTCTTACGGTAGGCATGGCAGTCGATGCGAATGTGCTCATCTTCACGAGAATTCGTGAGGAGTTGAGTGAAGGCGCGGCAGCGCAAAAGGCCATCGACGCGGGATACAATCGAGCATTCACGACTATTATCGATGCTAACCTGACTACTTTCTTGGTTGCCGCCGTGCTCTACACGATCGGCACCGGTCCAGTGCGCGGATTCGCAATCACTCTGATGATCGGAATTATCACGTCTATGTTTACTGCCATCATTGGCACACGAGCAATTGTGAATTTGATTTATGGTGGCAAGTCTGGGAAGACTCTCTCCATCGGCAGTTACAGGATGAAGGCCAAGCAAGACGAGCTGAACATAGCGGCGGGAAAATAGATAAATATGTTACTAACTGAAAAACAAATCGACTTCATGGGTGTGCGCAAGATTGCGGGTATAGGATCTATCGTTCTGATAGTTATTTCCATCTTATCACTGGCGTTTAACTCCTTGGAGTTTGGTCTAGATTTTACCTCTGGTACATCGGTGCGCTTGAGCTACTCAGAAGCAGTCGTTGTTCAAGATGTTAATCAGACACTACGCGATAATGGTTATGAAGATGCGGTGGTTGTGACTTTTGGATCCGATCGCGACATTCGAGTTCTTCTGCCGGTGGATGAAACTGTTGCAGTAGGCGAGCAGGCAGCGCAGGCAGTTATCGTTGGCGAGTTTATTGCCGAATTGCTACAGAGTGCCAGTGGAAGTGAGGTCTCGCTGTTAGGTTCTGACTACGTGAGCGCGAAAGTTGGCGGGGAATTGGTTGAATCAGGCGGTATTGGTATGCTGGTGGCCCTGGCTATTATCATGGTGTATATCGCCATGCGCTTCCAGTTTAAATTCTCAGTGGGTGCTGTGGTGGCACTTGCGCACGACTTAATAATTACTCTGGGAATATTTTCTCTGTTTCGAATTGAATTCAATTTGAATACATTGGCTGCGCTGCTGGCAATCATTGGTTATTCATTGAACGACACCATTGTGGTATCAGACCGTATTCGCGAAAATTTTCGTCGCCTGCGAAAGGGCACGCCACTTGAGATGGTCAATATTTCACTGAATCAAACATTGTCACGCACGTTGATTACTTCATTGACTACGTTACTGGTGCTCTTCTCTATTTTATTCATCGGTGGCGAATCCACTCAGGGATTTGCAGTGGCACTTATCATCGGAGTGGTGATTGGTACTTACTCTTCAATCTATATTGCCTCGAATATCATTTTATACATGAATGTGACCCGCGAAGATTTGATGCTGCCGGTAAAAGAAGGTGCCGAATTGGACGATATTCCCTAGGGAGGGTTCGTAACGTGCTGGCATTTTCTCGAGCCGAGTTAGTCCTGCGATAAATAGCACTTGGCGATGACCCGCATAATTGCTATGTTTTAGCCCCTCAAAAGCTAATGTTCAAGTAGGACGTTTATAGAGGGCGATTCAGATTGATTCATACACGGCAACAACCTCAGTGCACTAAGCAGCCTCTCTTTAGTTGGCGTCTTGCATTTTCAGTGCTATTGCTGCAATTCTTCCTTTTTCTGCCCTTCAATTCGGTCGCTCAAGATCCCGCCTTATTCCCTAGACCTGCTGAACTAGAGCCAGCCATAGGCTTCTGGATTCGTGTGTATACCGAAGTCGACACCCAGAGTGGCTTTCTGCATGACTCACAGCATCTAGATGTGATCTATACTGATCTGCGCTTAAACCGCCGCGCGATCGAGGCTAGGCGTAGCCAAATTCAGGAAGATTTACGAGTGCTCGCCACAGGAGAGCGTGATCAGCTTACAGATTCACAGAGAGAGATCCTCGCACTGTGGCCAAATGACGTGGGTAACCAGACTCTGCGCGCGGCCGCCTCTAATGTCCGCTGGCAGTTGGGGCAGTCAGATAGGTTCCTTGGTGGATTGCAAAGATCGGGTGCGTACCGTCAACACATAGACAATGTGATACAAGAAAAAGGTCTCCCTGCTGCGCTCGGAGTACTTCCTCACGTCGAATCGTCATTTAATCCGGGTGCTTTTTCTAGCGCATCGGCTGCAGGCATGTGGCAGTTCACTCGCGCCACGGGTCAACGCTTTATGCGCATCGACCACATAGTCGATGAACGGATGGATCCCTATACATCAACCAGCGCTGCGATGAGCCTGCTTGAATACAATTACAGTGTGCTTGGCACCTGGCCCTTAGCTTTAACGGCCTACAACCATGGCGCCGGTGGCATCGCCAGAGCCGTTCGAGAAACAGAAACTACCGATATTGAAAAAATTGTCGCGAATTACAAAGGGCGTGCATTCGGATTCGCATCGCGAAATTTTTACGCACAATTCCTGGCTGTGAATGAGGTAGAAAAAAATGCCTTGGAGTATTTCGGAGATGTGAGATTTAACCCTGCGCCGAATTTCAGAGAAGTCCAGACCGACGCCTTCATCGATGCTGAAGTATTTGCCAGTTCGATTGGTGTCAGTCTGGAACAATTGCGCGACGACAATCGAGGGCTGCGCCCAGTGGTGTGGGAGGGGATCAAGAGAATTCCCGCGGGTTTTCGAGTCAAGGTGCGCGAGGAGCTTGTTCCCTCGGGAGATATCTTATCGATGGTGCTTGCCGACTTTAAATTTGCAGTGCAGACACCCGACATAGCCTATGTGGTTGAACGTGGCGACAGCCTCTCGGTTATCGCTAGGCGCTTTAATACTTCAGTGACAAGGCTTGCCTCATTGAACCAACTGCAGAGCCGTAACAGGATTCAAATCGGCCAGCGTCTATTGCTTCCTCAGGATAATAGCCAGCCTACTTCGGTGGCGGCTGTTGTTTCCGAAGATGGATCGTACACAGTTCGCAGAGGCGATACCGTTTCACTAATCGCTGCACGCTATGGCGTAACTGAGCAGGCGCTTTTGGGTGTTAATGGGATACAAGACCCACATAGAATCTATCCAGGACAGACGCTCAGGATGCCTGGCCAGGGCGATGCCGGGATTCAGCTAGCAGGGATAGACGCTGCTAATACGCCGCCGCCGACTGTACAAACTCAACTGGCAGAAGAGGTCGTGGCACGTGTGGACCCGGTGAGAGACACGCCAGTAGCACCTCCAGTAGAAGTAGAACAGCTCACCTTGGTGCGCCTGCCTCCTGCCGCGGTCCTGCCGGACAATCAACAATTGGACGCCCCAGTTACCGATGACCAGAGCACGGCTGAGGCATTGGATTCTGTGATAGATGTTAGTGAGAGTAACGAACAACTCGTCGAAAGTTTGTCTGCTGACCCGTCAGATTACACTGTAGCTGGTAACAACACTGTGGAAGTTCAGGCATCAGAAACACTAGGGCACTTCGCCGATTGGCTGGGTATTCGTGCTTGGGATGTGCGTAGATTAAACAATATGGCATTTCGCGACCCAGTTATTGTGGGGAAGCGTCTGACTCTGGATTTCTCGAGTGTGAATGTTGCGGAGTTCGAACTGAAGCGTCGAGAATTTCATTCGACTTTGCAGCAAGAATTTTTTAGCAATTACCGCATCCAGGGCGTCGAGCAATATGAGATCAAGCGTAACGATAATATCGGCGCCATCGCAAGGAATCGCTATTCCACTCCTATCTGGCTAGTGCGACAGTACAATCCCGAATTGGATTTCAATCGCATTCAAATCGGCCAGCAAATAGCCTTTCCACTAGTTGAAGAAGCAGAGTAGTCGAGCTACCTTACTTGTTCTTCAAAAAGTCTTTCCAGTAGTTCCGCATACTTAGGTCTAAGTGTCTTCTGAGAGAAGCCATCTAAGGTGACTCTTGGCAAAGCAATATTCTTGGTTAGCATGCTTTGCCAGTCTTGCAGTTGCTTGAGAATTCCCGCGCAATTCGCTTCGTCTCCACTGCTTTCATTGAAGGGGTAGAGAAACTCACTATCGATGTATTCGGGATAGACCAATGCGTCGGGCACGAGAGGTGTGCAGCGTAATGTGCAGGCTTCCTGTATTGCTAGGCCCTGAAAATCATGTTCAGCGGTGGAGAGTACGACGTCACAGTGCCTCAGCAGGCTTATATAGCCCTCACGGTTCTCGACAAAGCCGAAGCTACCCTGATCGATGGCAAGGGCCGCAGCATGTTGCTCTAGTAGTGCTGCTATCTTCTTGAATTCTGCAGGGGACGATCTGAATTGTTGGCCGACGACATGGAGTCTGATTGGTAGTCGCTGTGTAAGGATAGCCTGCGCTAGACTCAGTAAAAGTTTCGGTCCCTTGTCATATTCCCAGCGATGATTCCAGACAACGTCGAGAATTTGCTTAGAGTTTTCTAGCATTGCAGTTGTTACTGGTTCGAATGAGAATTCTTCTAATGGAACCGGGATGATTTCGCTCTTCTCAATTCTCTCAAGCAGTTCCGGAGAAAGTTGGTCTGGTAACTTTTTCAGTAATTCTTTGGCCCCTTGCAAGAAAGTGGATCGGTTGTAAGTACTGTTGAAGACAATGGCATCTGCACAGAGTGCTGAATAGAGCGGAACTAACTGTGGCTCTACGTTGTTGCTTCTTTGCTTGCTGCCTAACGGATAGACGAACTGATTCTCATGAAAATAGAGCAGGGTGGGCAACTGTGCGATGCGGGGTAAGAACCCGCGAAGGCTCGACAGATCAACCATCGAGGTGGCAATAAGCAAATCGTAGTCTTGATTGAGCAGGTCTTTTTCGTTTAAAGCCCATTGCAAGCTATTGCCTCTAATCCGCCAGTTGAAATGGCACGGCGGCAGTACGAGTTGAGTCCAAGTGTGCTCAGGAAACATCTCGAGAAGTCTGCCGCGCCACATTTTGTGGCTCATGGCATCGTAAGCTGAGAGCAGTAAAATTCGATAATTCATCAAAGGTTCTTTCATTGCAAGTCAATCGGGGAATAATTCTGGCATAATTTAAGGTATTAGATTAGCGTGCGCAAGCGAATAAGTCTGTGGCTTTGCCACAGTCATTTACTAAGTCAGTCGCAGACAGTGACTTCGGGGAAACAATGACAATTAAACTACACGGCATGACCTATAGTAATTATTACAATATGGTGAAGGCCACTATGATAGAGAAAGGAATGGATTTCGAGGAAGTTCATGTGTTGCCAAATCAAGAGTCAGAGTTCTTGCTTAAGAGCCCGATGGGCAAGGTGCCATGCTTAGAGACTGAGCAGGGCTTCCTCACAGAAACCGGTGTCATGATCGACTATATTGATAGCCTAAAAATTGGTCCTTCACTCTATCCAGAGGCTGTCTCTTATACACATCTCCGAGCCCACGAGACCGAGGCTGATCTCG
>CAJXQP010000070.1 GCA_913058275.1 uncultured Gammaproteobacteria bacterium
CGAGATCAGCCTCGGTCTCGTGGGCTCGGAGATGTGTATAAGAGACAGTACCTGCACCGGGTCAGCAAAGGCAACTGTCGCATCGGGCACCCCCATCCACCACAGGGAACCGTCCGGTGCTAGTGTAGGCTCATTCGCCGGTGCACTAAGAGCAAGTTCATCTGCAGTAGACTAATGAGTCAGCGAATAAATTAGATAGTTAATACCTAGCTGATATGCCGAATTCGCATACTGTGTGGGATACCATTGATCGAAGGTGTGCTCCCAGCCATCGCCCATGTCTGAGTTCCAATTGATAAGCACCATGACGCGACCGTCATCATCTAGGATAGCGTGATTGCTAGCATTGTCCATTCCGGCTTGCCCGAAGCCTCTTCTTCCACCACGTCCTGGAATCATCTGCGCGCCGTCGATGTCGTAGAAGGTGTGATAGATCTCATGACTGGAGTCTAGTTGGATTATTTCGCGATCTGGAAACAACTTGGAAAAATCTTGATAGAAGGCATCCCACTGCCGCTCTCCCCAGAAATCATCGACTAGCAGGAAGCCGCCGCGCAGTAAATATTCTCTTAGGTTTTCGATCTCGGTTGGGGATAAAGAGATGCCGCCGTTGCGACCCATCTCTAAGGCGTACAAGAAAGGATAGTTGAAGATTTCGTCGTCGTCGAAGCGCAGCACGATGGGTTCTTCCATCACTCGCACATTCGACAGTCTTGCTACACCTCGCAGGAAATTCTCATCGGCAGCGGGGAAGTCGGTCGCCCAGGGGCCGCCATAGAAATCGCTGCTGTAATAGCTGTCGTATTGAATGCGTACGAAGGCAAATTCTCCGCCGATGTCATAGAGATCGGGCTGATCACTTTGCGCGTGCACGCTGATAGGCGAGGCCGTTAGTAGGAGAATGAGAAGAAGAATGCTGCGATTCATGGCGGATGGTGACTCACTGCAATGACGATATTAGGTAGTGTGTATCGACAACTGGCAGAGATCAAGCTAATGTGAGAACTCCCTAGTTTTTGAGTTTCGTGCCATGTTTATGCGCAAGAACAATAAAATAGTTCTTATTATCAGTAGGTTAGCACTATTTGTGCCGCTGTGCTTTGGGGGTTTTCTCAGTCATGCCGCTGAAGATAGGCCACTAATTGGTAGCGCATTAGCTAACGCCGAACAACTGGTGGCCTACCAGTTGCAGATTGAAGACCTGGAGTTCGAATTCGGTCCTTATCATCCTAGCCTGATCGAGCCTCTCGAGAGCATGATCGCGCTGCTCAATGAAGACGAAGACTACGAACGGGTTGCTCAGTTGCAGAGCAGGCAGCTACAAGTGATGCGCACCGAGCTGGGTTTCGAGCATCCGGATTTGGTTCCCTTGCTGCAATCGATAATGACTACGCAGATGGCATTGGGAAATTGGGAAGAAATTTCTGATCAACTTGAGCATATTCGTCACCTTCGCACTACCGTGGATGGCGAGAACACGGAAATTCTACTCGGGGCCATTCAGGATCAAATCGACTGGTTGTTTAGTCGCATTACAATCGAAGATCGCCGAGAGCAAGTGCGCAACTTCTTTAAAATTCGAGACTTGTATGAAGAGCTAGAAGATATTGTCGAAGACACTTACGGCGAAGACAGCCCCGAGGCTTCGCCTTGGCTGTATAAAGTAGCTCATCACGAATATCATCTAGTTAGTTTTCTAAACGCATCTAAGGGGCTCGGTTCGGAATCGGTAGATCGACTTATCCGTCGGGAAGGCACGTTTGGACTCGAGAGTCAGAATCGCAGTGGCCTTAGTTCCAGATCAATCTTCGGCAATTCATCACTCATTCCTATTATTGATAAAGGTAGGCCAATCGGCGATGGATATCTTGGTGATGCATACTCGATGGTCAATAAAATTCAGGATGTAGTCGAAGAGAATTCTGATCTCGAAGCGCAGGCGATGATGAAGATATACCGTTCTGATTTTCAGTTGCTATCCGATAGAGGTACTGGGATTCGCGGCTATCGAGAAGCGCGAGATATGTTGCTCGAATCTGGGATAGCCGAAGAAGAAGTGCATTGGTTCTTCGGGCGGCCTATGGTTATTCCGAAGGAGACCCTGCATTTAAATTTTGCCGATGCCCTCGCTGAATTGAGAGAACGGATTGAACCTATTGCTTCTGTGAAGGAGCAGGAGATGCATCTTGGCATATTCACCTCCTGGACAGAGGCACTGCGCTCGACGCCGATGCCACAGTCTAAAAATCCATTCTGGCAGCTCGATCATCCATTTAAGTATGCGGACATTAGCTTCTCAGTGAGTTCTCGTGGCAAGGCTTCTTCAGTTGACGTTCTTGCCACTGACCCCGAAGAGCTAGATTCAAAACGTAGTATCTCGCGTTCTGTGCGCGACATACACTTTCGACCTGCCATCATCGATAACAAGGCGCGGCGTGTGAAAGATGTGCGCATGCGTTATCAATTTGTCGATGAATAGTTGCGGCAAGCTATCCGAATATTGAAGTTAACAGGGGCGCCAATGTTTCGCGCCTCGATGCAGGCGAGGATCCCTGTTCGGTGTATGTAGTTATTGGTATTAGCTCAACAACATTTTGGAATAAAACTAAAAGTAAGAAACTCAATAAATAAGAACAACAAACGGAACTACCGGAGCAATACTATGATGCAAGCCAATTCTCTTCTCTCAAGGCTTTTTCTAGCCCTACCATTTTTACTGTTATCCAACGCAGCACTGTCGCAGGCCTATTCAAATCCCTATGCCAGTATAGAAGGCTGGGCAGAGTTGCCGAATGGCCGAATTCAGGGCGCCGTTGGCGATCTCGATGTTGATCCTGACGGCGAACATGTCTGGGCCGTTGTGCGTTGTGATGCAACTGCGCCGGATCGCTTTGGTAATGAGTGTGTGGATTCAGATTTAGACTCAGTGTTGAAATTTAACAGCGAGGGACAAGTAGTCGAGAGCTTCGGCGGGGGCATGTTCATCTGGCCCCACGGCATCGACGTGGATGCAGACGGTAATGTCTGGGTAACCGATGCAGTCAGCAATGCGCGTATACCCGACGGAGATGCAAGGGGCCATCAGGTAGTTAAATTTTCGCCGACGGGTGAGGTATTAATGGTGTTGGGTACGCCGGGTGAATCCGGTAGTGGCCCGGACCACTTTAATGCACCAGCCGATGTGGTGATTGGCGACAACGGCGATGTGTTTATTGCCGATGGGCACCAGAACGACGGAAACGGACGAGTGGTTAAGTTCGATAGTAGTGGCAATTTCATCATGGCATGGGGCAAACCTGGTTACGCGCCCGGTGAATTCAGAACACTGCATACCATCGCGATCGATCAGCGCGGACGCATATTTGTTGGTGATCGCTCCAATAATCGTCTTCAGTTGTTTACGCAAGAGGGTGAGTTTCTCGCACAGTGGACTCAGTTCGGTCGACCGAGCGGCATCTTCTTCGATCAGCATGACAATATCTATGTAGCAGATTCCGAGTCCGATGATGTGCAAAACCCAGGTTGGGAGATGGGCATCCGTATCGGTGACGCACAGCTTGGTTGGGTAAATTATTTCATTCAACTCCCAACGGGCGACCCGAGAAGCACAACAGGTAATGGTGCCGAGTTTGTTGCCGCCGATGCGGCTGGCAACCTGTTTGGCGGAGAGCCTGCACCTAGAAAGTTACAGAAATATGTTCGCGTTCGTCCATAACAGGTTGTATTGGACATAAGATTATAGGATTCAAGTATGAGGACATTTAACAGAGTCTGTGGTCACTGTAAAAAACTTTCACTATTGCTGATTGCTGTCACCGTTCAATTCGCTTTAGCTCAATCTCATCCGCCGATGGAAACAGAGGCAGATTTTCATCGAGCGATGGATGAATTATCTAACTGGGGTCGATGGGGAGACGAAGACGAGCTCGGTGCTGCAAACCTGATTACACCCGAAAAACGTAAAGAAGCGGCGTCTTTAGTTCAAGAAGGCATCGTGGTGTCCTTGGCTCATGATGTGAATCAAGAGCCGGCTGTCGATGCCTCCGCTGTGTTAACGCGTGAGGTGCTGCGGGTTAGTCCTACCGGTGCCTCCGATCGCTATGAGTACAGCGGCAGTTATCACGGGACTATACATAGCCACCTTGATGCGCTGGACTGCCATATCATGTACGAGGGCAGTGGTTACAACGGTGTCACCTATCAGGAAGTCGAGGCTGCAGGAGGTTGTCCGCGCGGCGATATCAATGCACACAAAGATGGCATCGTGACTCGTGGAGTTCTGTTCGACGCAACTCTGTTGCCGGGCAGGGCAACGGCTGATGGCTGGCTAGAGCCGGGTACGGCGATCAACTATGACGACCTATTGGCGCTGGAAGAAATCCAAGGGGTTCGCGTCGAACCCGGCGATGTAATATTACTTTATACCGGTCGCTGGAAGCGCCGCGAAGCGCTCGGTGCTTGGCCAACCTCAGAAGGCGTCGCTGGTTATCATGCTGACGTAGCCTATTTTTTGCAGGAACGAGGCGTAGCCATGATAGGTCACGACATGTGGAACGATGTGGCACCCAGCGGCATTCCCAACGTGTTCTTGCCACTGCATAGTCTAGCGTTGGTGTCTCTGGGCGTATCTATTTTCGACAATCTCGATTTCGGTCGCGTGGCGGAAGTGGCGAAGGACTTAGGGCGCTATAGCTTCATGTTCACAGCGGCTCCGCTGAGAATAGAGATGGGTATGGGTTCACCGGTGAATCCTTTGGCGACATTCTAGCAGTCGGCTTTAGTTCTTGGTTTCAATATTGAGCGATGTGAATCTATTGACTATCGCTAGGCCAAGAATCAAGAAGAGCAAGATAAAGGCTGCCCAGAGTAAGGCGAAGAATGGCCAGATGACTAAGGTTTCTAAAAATCCAGCGAGCCCTGACGCCGACTCGATCGACATGTCGATACTGCCTCCCACGAAAATGGATAGAATGCTAAACAACAGCCACAGTAGGAGGCTGCCTATGCCGAACCCGGCGAGAAGAAGTTTAAAAAGCGACTTCTTTGTAATATGTTTGCTATCAATGACCAAAGAAAATCTCCAGAGTGTCTCGTTAAAAAATTTAGAGGAATCAAGTTAGCAGCTGACTAGTTTCTGCGTATGTAAGTCATAATAACATCGTTACCTATTCTGTCGATTACCTCACCATCGACTAGGTTATAATTAATAGCGCCATCGTCTCCGATCCAGTATTCGATGCCGGCGTCGCCTAGCATCTGCAGCGTCTCTTCGCGTATTTCCCTGTTTGCCAGTTTGAAACTGCCAGTGCCGTCTTTTTCTAAAGATTTAGCCTCTGTATTTGGGGCGCCGATGTCGAGCGCTGGGCTACAAGCGAATAGTGTGCATAGCAGGAAATTTGTAAGCAGAGTTTTCATTGAGACTTCTAGCGGTACCTGGTTCTCAGAGATTGGGATCTTATTGAATTTCATACGCTGCTTGAGCCTTAGAGGCAGCGCCATGTATTTGTGAGCGGTTTAGTCGCTATTCTGCTGCGATTCAATCTAGTGCGTAATCCCTTGATTTGGAAAAATAACCTCTAGATGCAGGGTCATTGGCAAGGAGATGTTGCTTGAGCTGCCATACTCAGCCCAAGCATTGTGATTAACTGCTAGTATAGCTTCATTCATGATTGAATTAAAAAATGTACAGAAGTCATATGACGGCGGCGCAACGCTCGCTGTAGCAGATACATCCCTCACTATCGAGCGCGGCGAATTTCTCGGTCTTATCGGCGCCTCGGGCTGCGGTAAGACCACAACCCTGAAGATGATCAATAGACTGGAAGAGCCGAGCAGTGGCGAGATACTGGTCAATGGCCGCAATGTAATAGATCAGAATCCCGAGCAGCTACGGCGCAATATTGGCTATGTATTTCAGGGGATAGGTCTATTTCCGCATCGAACCGTAGCCGAGAATGTCGCTGCCGTCCCGCAGCTTCTGCAGTGGTCTGTAGGCGATATCCGCGCTCGCTGTGAAGAATGCATGGAGATGGTGGGGCTTGGGTTTGACGAATATGGCGATCGCAGTCCATCGCAGCTTTCTGGTGGTCAGCAACAGCGCGTCGGTGTGGCGCGAGCTCTGGCGGCAAGGCCGGAAGTGGTATTGATGGATGAGCCGTTTGGCGCGCTTGACCCGATCACGCGCAGCGAGCTGCAAGAAGAATTCAAGAGTATCCAGCAGAACATGGCGTTAACGGTAGTCATGGTTACTCATGATATGACCGAAGCCTTGTTGCTAGCCGATCGTATCGCGGTGATGCGTAAAGGCGTGGTCCTACAGATTGGCACGCCGAAGGAGTTATTAAACAATCCATCTCATGACTATGTGCGCGATATCGTTGCCATGCCGCGACGGCGAGCTCAGCGTCTCGAGGAGCTGATGCGCGATGAGTGAGAATCTACGAGAACAGCTCATTTTATTGCCGGCCTATTTTCAGGGCCACCTACTGCTGACTCTTGCCGCTATCAGTATGGGTGTTTTAATCTCTGTTCCCCTTGGTGTTTGGGCGGAGCAGTCGGCACGTGTTAAGCGTCCATTGCTTGCGGTAGTCAGTATTATTCAAACCTTTCCTAGCCTTGCGATACTTGCGTTGGTGGTTGCACTTTTAGGTGGCCGCATAGGGTTTCTGCCTGCTTTCATCGCGCTGACTCTTTATTCGATGCTACCCATAGTGCGTAATACGGTAACCGGATTGGAATCGGTATCCGCGTCAGTGATTGATGCGGCAAAGGGCATTGGCATGTCGCCGAATCAGATACTGCGCGAAGTAAAACTGCCGTTAGCAATGCCGGTAATCGTCGCAGGAATTCGAACGGCAATGGTGTGGACCGTTGGCTTGGCAACTCTGTCGACTCTTGTTGGGGCAACCAGTTTTGGAAACTATATTTTCACGGGCTTACAGACTCGTAATCTTGTCGCTGTCACGGTGGGAAGTTTGGCATCGGCCAGTTTGGCAGTGGGCCTCGATGGTTTAGTTGCCTCTATCCAGTGGCTGTTGGAGAAACGCAGCGAGGAAGTAGATTCAGCAAGACTGAAGCGCATCCGCAGAAGTGTCTATGGCGTCACCGCGATTATTGCTTCCCTGGCATTGTACGGGCTGATACCTAAGCCCCGCGCCGATTTTGTTGTGGCGGGAAAACCCTTCACCGAACAGTACATCATGGCTGGCTTGCTGGCGCAGGAATTGGAGGAGGCTGGCTTCAGTGTAGAGAAGCGTTTGGGCATGGGTACGGCTGTGGTGTACGAGGCGATTCGCAATGGCACTGTGGATGTCTATGTTGAATATACTGGCACGGTCTGGGCCAATTTCATGAGCCGTGAAAGCAATCCTGGTAGAGAGGGGATTCGCAGCGGCGTCGTGGAATTCCTTGAAGAACAGAACATAACAACGGTAGGCTTTACTGGGTTTCAGAATCGCTATGCACTGGCTATGCGTCGCGATCGTGCTTTCGAGCTAGGAGTTACATCGATCGAAGACTTGATACCAATCGCCGCTGAGCTTTCCGCAGGTTCTGATCTAGAGTTCTTTGGTCGAACGGAATGGTTTCGGCTGCGCGATCTCTACAATATTGATTTTGCAGATAAACTCACCTTCGATGTGTCGCTTATGTATACCGCTGTAGCGGAGAGGCAGGTTGATGTCATCAGTGCCTATACAACGGATGGCCGCGTGGCGGCCTACGATCTGCTGTTGTTGGATGATCCGCGCAATGCGTTGCTTGCCTACGACGCCATGATATTGGCTTCCGAGAATGCGGCGGCGCAACCCGATTTTATGCAAATTCTAGAAGCTCTTGTCGATAGCATACCCGATGAGGCAATGCGCCAGGCAAACCGTTTGGTAGATGTTGATGGCGAGTCAATCACTGTCGCGCTTGAGTATCTGCGCGACGAAATGGCGAAGAACTAGGCCCTTCCAATCTTCATGGTTCCATTGGCACTGCAAGCGCTGCTTGTTAGACTGCTTCTCTTTGAAATTACAGTCCCAAGGCCGTATTCCTAGTGACGAACAACGAAATCCTTCTGACAATCCTCAGCTGTATCTTTTTTATGGCACTAGTGGCGTGGGTGTCGTATAGCAAGACTCGCGGTGAGGTTAGCACCAAGGATGGATATTTCTTGGCGGGCCGTGGCTTGAGTGCGATCTTCATCGCCGGTTCGATGCTGCTTACCAACTTATCTGCAGAACAATTGATTGGTCTCAACGGTTCGGCCTACGGTTTCAACATGAGCAGCATGGCGTGGGAGGTGACAGCCGCCTTCGCGACCATCTGCATGGCCTTTATTTTCCTGCCGCGCTATCTGGCAGGCGCGTTCACTACCTTGCCCGAGTTCTTAAACGATAGATTTGATGATGGTGTCAGGCGTATGTCGGTCATCTTGTTCATGGTCGGCTATGGGCTAGTTACGATTCCATCGGTCCTTTATTCTGGTTCTATTGCCGTCCTGCAGCTGTTCGATGTGCCAGAGTTACTCAATATTCCTTATAGCCAGGCATTGGCACTGACGATTGTCTGCATTGGCTGCGTCGGCGCCGTGTATGCAGTATTCGGAGGCCTACGTGCCGTGGCAATCTCCGATACTCTAAACGGTGTCGGGCTGCTTATAATCGGCATCGCCGTTCCGTTACTCGGCTTGTCAGCTCTGGGTAACGGCAGCATAGGTGAAGGCCTGAATATCATTACCAGCACCGAGACGCAGAAGCTTAACGCGATCGGCTCGTCCACAGATCCAACTCCCTTCGGTACCTTGTTCACCGGCATGCTGTTCGCGAACCTATTCTATTGGTGCACGAACCAGTATGTGATTCAGCGAACGCTTGGTGCGAAGAACCTCGCCGAAGGGCAGAAGGGAGTGCTGTTCTCTGGGTTCTTTAAGGTGTTAGTGCCGTTCATGATGATGATTCCTGGCGTGATCGCCTTCCATATGTATGGCCCAGGTCTAGCGACTATCGATCTAGCCTATCCGCAACTCATTCGGGATGTGTTACCAGTCTATGCGACTGGATTTTTTCTCGCCGTCTTGTTGGGTGCGGTTTTCAGTTCCTTCAACTCTCTACTCAATAGTGCTGCCACTCTTTTTTGTCTCGATGTCTACGCGCCTATGAAGAAAGGAGAGTTGAGCGATGCGCAGCTGCTTCGCGTTGCGAAGATTGCCAGCATCGTCATCGCCTTGTTCTCTTTTATTGTTGCGCCTCTATTGCAGTTTGCACCAGAAGGCTTATGGCAGATCATCCGAATCTTCACAGGCTTCTACAATATTCCGGTCATCGCTATTGTCATGGTTGGACTATTTACGAAACGGGTTCCAGCGCTGGGCCCGAAGATAGTTATTGTTTTTCATATTATTGCTTATGGGCTCTTCCAGTTTGCGTTCAATGACCTGCTAGGTATTCACTTCCTACATCTTTACGCCATTCTGTTTATTGCTGAGGTAGGTATTATGTTGGCGATAGGACATTTCTATCCGCTGAGTCAAGCATGGACCTACTCTGCGCACAACAAAGTCGATATGAGTCCATGGCGCTTCGCTATCCCCTGTGCGACTACCTTGATCTCCTGTGTCATTGCTCTGTATTTATTGTTCTCGCCTATTGGCCTAGTCGATGGATTGAGTGTCGCATTCTGGCCGCTGATAATGTTACTTATTGGAGTAAATGTACTTGTCTGGTGGTGGATTGCGCGTCATGATACGCCAGCCTTATTTCTGATAGGCGTTGGGTCTGGCGCTACCACAGATACAATCAAACAAGACGCCTGAGAAGATGACTGATTCTAAAAAACCAAGACTGCGCTCCTTCGAAACTGCAGCCAATCAGCAGCATATTCCCGAGTCAGACAAATACCTCTATCGATCAGAAGAACCTTCCCATAAACTAGTTCTTATAGGAACTGGCACGATTGGTCAGGAGCATATGCGTGTTGCAGCGACATTAGGTCGCGCAAGTATTCACGGCATCTTCGATACTAGTATGCAGAGTCTTGATGCGGCAGAGGCAGGATTCAAAAACTATTCGAGCGACGGCCTCTATCGCTACAATGATTTAGAAGCAGCGTGTATGGACCCTGCTGCCGATGCGCTCTTTATCTGCACGCCAAATTTCACCCATTTCGATGTGCTGCAAGTAGCGCTCAAATCCGGTAAGCCAATATTTCTAGAAAAGCCCATGGCGACTTCGCTCGCCGATGCAGCTCGAATCGTAGAGCAGGCGAACATCTATTCCTCATTCATTCAGATAGGCTTGCAGTATCGGTTCAAGGCGCAATACGTAGAAGCCTTTCACGAGGCGCTATCTCGTAGGTCCTTAGGTGTGATCAAGACAATTAGCATGAGCGAATACCGGCCACCATTTCTAGATAAAGTTGGGCAATGGAACAAATTCAACGAATACAGCGGCGGGACGCTAGTCGAGAAATGCTGCCACTACTTCGATCTGATCAATTTACTTGCGCAGTCCACGCCGCAGCGAGTCTATGCCAGTGGCGGACAGGCAGTTAATTTTCTGGACTTCGAGAAGTATGGCAAGAAGTCCGATATTGATGATCACGGCTTCGTTACTATCGACTACAGCAATGGTGTGCGCGCTACATTTACTCTTAATATGTTCTGCCCTGATTTCTATGAAGAGTTGGTGATATGTGGAGATGAGGGAAGGTTGCTAGCCTGCGAGAAGGTGGATCTCCAGCAACAGAAATCACCGGAGGCATCAGTCTCAGTCCATCGTGGCGAAGAGGGTGCTTCGCGCACGACTAAGCTCGGCTATCCAGCGGCGATCGAGCAGTCTGGTCATCATGGTGCGACTTATTATGAACACAGTGCATTCCTCGATGCCTTGGAGGGAAAGATCGTAGATAGCGCAACGCCGCTGCAAGGCTTGTGGGCAATGATTGTGGCGAGTGCCGCACAAGAGTCTATAGCCACAGGCGCATCGATTGAGATAGCCGACTATATCGAACAGCATAAACTGGCAGCCGTACTCAGCGAGTAGCAGCTACCACTCAACACGAACTTAAATTAAATCTGGATAGAGAATGACATCGACAATTGAAGTGGCAGGCAGTGCAATGCCTGCGGTAGGCCTCGGCCTTTGGA
>CAJXQP010000071.1 GCA_913058275.1 uncultured Gammaproteobacteria bacterium
GGTTGCTATGTCGAAGTCCTTTGGACTTTTGCCTAGCAACAAATCGCGCACACCGCCGCCTACCAGAAACCCATGGTGTCCAGCCTCCGCGAGCTTGTAGAGGACCTTCACGGCATTCGGTGATATCTGCTTGCGTGAGATCGGGTGATTATCACGTTCTAAAACGGTAGCGTTCTCGATACCTACGAGATCAGAGCCTGGGCTAGATTGATTCATTGTTGGCCGCACGCCGGCGCGCTGGTGGGTAGCGAAGCGAAGCTTGGTATGTGGTGATTAGAGGAATTGATCACGGCTTATTTTCTTTAGTGGCATTACTGCAAAGTACGAGAGTGCAAGAGGGGAGTGTGCGTCGGCTGTTTAAGCCCCTCAATTGAATTGCAAACATCAGCGGACATGATACACGGAACGAGAGAAAACTACAGGCACAGCACAGGCAGAATAGGCTGCTCTCTAATAGCGAAGGAGGAGTAGGGAACTTCGATGGATATAATTAGGGGGTGAATACCACCCCCCATCTGGAAGCTATATCTTATTATTTATTATTTATTATTTATTAATTTATTATTTTTATTAAGTGAGCACCGAAATCGGTACTGCATAAGTATTAAGGTGGTAATTATGAAGTTAGATGACAATCGTCAAATCCAGACTACAACCCGACCTTTTTATTATTTAGCGCACTAACCTTAGTTTTTTAACTCAGTAATGCTATTTTTATTTTTATTAAGATTTATTATTATTGTTTATTGTTATTATTGTCCCTTATACAAAGCACTTAGTGTGCCAAGAAAGATAAATTGTTAATTATCAAAGGTTTAGATTTTTAGGAATCAGTAATCAATTCCTAAATTCCCACTTTTGTTACAGATATTCCCTGATTGATTGGGTAAAAGGGTAGCGGTAACAAATTACTACAAAGCCCGCCTACAAATTCTAGGTTAGCGGTATGCGCAATACTGGGGTTTTAGCGGTTAGCCGTAATAAGTTCGGTGTTGTTTGAGGAGAGCTGTTGAGACCCAGCAAATGCCGATTTTCATGTCTCTTTCTAGTCTCTGTCTAGATTTAATGCTTCTTCTTGCGGGGAATGCCGAAGCGCTGGCGGCGCTCCCAAAGACACTTGCGGCTTATGCCTAACTTCTTCGCGAGCTGGGTCTCATTCATGGCGTCTTGGTGCTCTAGCACGAAACGCTGGAAGTAGTCTTCTAATGAGAGCTCCTCGATGGGCTGGGGAGTATTCTGTAGGTTCTGTAATTCCGACTTCTGAGCTGTGGTCAGCTTCTCTTCGTCGTCTATAGCAAGCAGCTCTTCTGAGATTTCCAATTCTTCGGCCAGCACAACAGCACGCTCTATCGCATTTTCGAGCTCTCGCACGTTTCCAGGCCAGCCGTAATTGAATATGGCGCGTCTAGCACCGTCGCTCAGTTTGAGCATCTTGGTCTTAAGGCGCTTACAGGTGCGTTGCAAAATCGCTTCACCTAATTCCAATATATCGTCACCGCGGTCTCTAAGCGGGGGAATCAGGAGTGTCATCACATTGATGCGGTAATAGAGGTCTTCACGGAAGTGTCCATCTACGACCAGTTGCTTGAGGTCACGATGGGTAGCAACGACTAGGCGCACGTCGACTTTCGTTGACTGTACAGAGCCAACCTTGCGAATCTCATTTTCTTGCAGGACCCTGAGCAGTCTGGCCTGAGCCTCGAGTGGTAGCTCACCAATTTCATCTAGGAATAGTGTGCTGCCATTAGCCGCTTCGACTAAACCCGTTCTGGTTGCAGTGGCGCCTGTGAAGGCTCCCTTCTCGTGGCCGAATAGTTCAGACTCAATTAGATTTTCTGGAATCGCTGCGCAATTTACAGAAATCATTTCCTGTGCGTGACGATTGCTCAAATTGTGAAGCGCTCTAGCGACGAGTTCTTTTCCTGTTCCTGACTCGCCATTGATAAGGACGGTAGAATTGGTCAGTGCTACTTTACGTATTCGTCGAAACAATTCCATCATCGGCGGACAGCTACCGATCATTCCATGAACGGGTGGTTCAAATTCTGTAGGTGCTTCAACAGATTGACGTGGCGCTTTTGCGTGTTCACTAATTACTTTGGCTACGGAAGCTATTAGTTCTTTGTGTTCAAACGGTTTGGCGATGTAGTCGACGGCGCCAAGTTTCATAGAATCGATAGCTGAGCGAATACTTGAGTAGCTGGTCATGATCAGAACCGGCGTGGTGGTTGCCTTGATCAAATCGGTTCCAGGTGCGCCGGGCAAACGCAGGTCGCTGATTATCACGTCGAAGTCGTCCATGTCGAAGTTGTCTATTGACTCTTTGACCGTTCCGGCTTCGCTTACCTTGTATTCGTGGCGTTCTAGTAATCGCTTCAAGGCAGTTCGAATAACTACCTCATCTTCCACTACTAAAATTTGTTGCATCGCTGTCATGTGATTACTTAATTCGGTTGCGGCTATTGGTTCAATAATCCGTCTGCGTTAGTGCGCGGCGGAATCGCTATGGTAACAAGGAAAGCGCAGTAATACCCGCGTGCCGCCTGTGTGTTCGTTTGCGGGACTTATTATATCAATATCGCCACCTAAGTCTTCAATTATACTGAAAACCAGGGAGAGCCCTAAACCAGTGCCTTCTCCCGCCTCTTTGGTAGTAAAGAAGGGGTCGAAGACGCGATCTTTTATCGCTTGGGGAATACCAATCCCTTCGTCGACAACGGCGATTTCGACTGTCTCGCCTACTACTCGCGTCTGCAAGAGGACTTCGTCATTTGCTTGACTTGCATCACGAGCGTTGTTGATTAAGTTGATTAATACCTGCAGGAGGCGCTGTGAGTCACCGAGAACCTTCGCATTAGGGTCGCAGTCGATGCGTAGATTCAATTCTTTGCTCTTTCTATCCAGGGATACCAGAGTCTGAGCCTGTGCCATGCATTCGCTGATCGTTACTATTTCACTTTCGTATTGAGTCTTGTTTGTACCGGCGTGCGCAAAATTGACCAATGACTGTAGAATTGTCGATGTACGATCGGTTTGCTCGATAATTTGCTCTGCTAAGTTGAGTAATTCTTTGTCGCTGTATTCGTCTCGAATGGTTTGTGCGAGGCAGGCAATGCCGGTGATTGGATTTCCGATCTCATGAGCTACGCCTGCAGCCAGCCTACCGATGGAGGCAAGTCTTTCGCTGTGTGTAAGGCCCGCTTCCAGAATTTCCATTTCGGTAATATCTTCTAGAAGAATAATGACGCCTTCGTGAATGGAATCTGGGTCGCTGGTTTGTTCTATAAGAGCCTTGTGCAGGTTAACTGTCCGCTTCTGGTCATCTAATTCGAACGCATACTTGTAGGAATGACTGGCGTCGTCATCGATAAAGTTTGCAAACAAACTTAGCCAAGGTTCCGAGAGGTCAATAAGCTGAGAGCCGACGACATCGGCACTATTCAGTTGAGTAAACTGCTCCATCGCTCGATTCCACATGATGACTTCATTGTCTGCACTGAGCGAGCAGACCCCTAAGGGTAGATCAAGCAGTATCTGGCGATGGTAGCGTCTCAGATTATCGAGGTCTGCCGCCATGCCAGACAGATTGCTGCGATAGGCTTCAATGCGATTCTCGATAACATTAAGATCTGAGCTGCCATGCTCCGAGACGATGCTATAGGGAAGGTAGCCATCGATAATTTCCCGCGCAATCGACGGGCCGAGTAAACCCGACAGGTTCGCTTCCAGCTTTCCGCGCAGTTGTTGCATCGCGTAAGGCCGCCGATCGTTCTCTCCAATTTTTAAATCCTTTAGTGCTCGAGCTACTTCTCGATTTGCGGTTTTCTCTCCCAGCGGTTTGCTAAGGCTCTTAATAAAATCGCGTGGTGATTTCGCGACCAGTCCACTGCGCTTGCGGCGCTTGATTGTATCGAGTGTGCAAATATCAGCGGAGCTTTGCTCTGCGTCGCTGGTCGTGCTGAAGAGGGAGACGGCTACGAAAAGCACGCAGTTGCTAATGAGTGAGAGGGCGGTTATCTCACGCCAGTTAACCGAAACTAGGGCAAGGGGGTCAGTGTCTGATAGCAGCGGTAGCATGAGAAATAGAAACCAGATGAGAACGCCAATGCCCAGGCCCCATAGGAAGCCTTTTTTATTTGCTGCTGGCCAATAAAGAATCGCGATAATGCCCGGCATAAATTGCAGGCAGGCGGTGAACGCGACAATGCCGATCACTTGAATGCTTATTTGCTCGCTAGGTAGATAATGGAAGAGAAAACCAAGCCATATAATTGCAGTTATAAGAGTGCGGCGCTTCCAGAGTAGCCAACGATAAATGTCCTGATTTGCCTTCGGTTGATTGATGGGAAGTATCAAATGGTTCAAGCACATATTTGAAAGCGCGAGCGTTATAACAATGATCAGGCCGCTCGCTGCGGATAATCCACCTAGGTAGGCGAGTAGGCTGATCAGAGGAGCTTCGTAGGCGGCACCAATAATTACCGGGAAGTATTCCACTTGCACACTGCTACCTGACTGTAGTCCGGCCCAGAGAATGGGCAGCACTGGCAGGCTAAGCAGTAAGAAATACAGAGGTAATCCCCAGCTCGCAAAAGAGAGAGCTCGCTGACCATTGTTGCCATTAAATGTCACGTAGAACATGTGTGGCATCGCGACCGCCGCGGTGAAGAACAGAAGCGCCATAACATGAAAAGAAGAGAAGTAGTCGGTGTTCTTCAGGCTTGCTACAAGATCAGGTTGCTCCTGCAACCATTGGTCGAGTCCATCGAAACTGCCGAAGGCGCCATACACCGCGAACGCTCCCACAACGAGGAACGCTATCAACTTCACTAGCGATTCGAAGGCTATAGCCATGACTAGGCCGTCGTACTGTGTTCGTCCAGCCCTTCTAGAAGTGCCGAACAGGATCGAGAATAGTGTAATTATTACGCAGAAACCGATTGCGAATGAGCCTTGCTCCGCCTCAGGGGAGAGCAAGAAAGCTGTGTCTGAAACTGCTCTGATCTGCAGCGCTATAAGTGGAATAACGGCGATCAGAATTACGAGAGTTGAAACAGTACCCGCCCAAGGCGAGCGATAGCGAAATGCAACTAGATCAGCGAGCGAGCTCAGCTGGTAGGTGCGAGTCAGTTCAAGTAGTGGGCGCAACAACAAAGGTGAAAGCAGAAATGCCAGCGAGATGCCGATAGAGCCGGCGAGATAACCATAGCCATCACGTTGTGCGTTGCCGATGGAAGTATAGTAAGCCCAGACGCTGGCGAATACTCCGAGAGAGAGAACGTAGACGATCGGGTGGCGAACGATTTTTTCAGGAATCCAGCCGCGCTCCGTCACGAAGGCGATGCCAAACAGTAGCGCGAGATATCCGCCGCCGAGAGCGACGATTGTGCTTACTTCAAAATTCATCGGAATCCTGTTCTCGATGAGACCAGCTAGCGACAAGGATTACTATGAAGCCCACAAAGAACGGCCGATACCAGTCTCCGGTGCTTTGGTTGATCCAATCTACGCTAAGTAAGAACAGCAGATAGATTATTAGTAACAGGACCAAGATTGATCGAGGTATATACACAGGTATTCCTTTGCAGTGATGACGCTTGCTGGATGTTATAAGGAGCGTCTGGTCAAGTCTATGGCTATAAGGGGCAAGGAGACGACTCGTTATTCGAGCGGCAGGCTGCCGACTTTCGCAATGCCCTGAACCTCCCAGCTGTCTATAGCCCACTCTAATTGCGATTTTGGGAGCTCGGTTGCTAATTCCGCCGGTGGCGCTTGGCCGAGAAAAGTCAGTGCCTTGAATATTGTCTGGGATGCTCTATCTGTTTTAATCGAAGGAGCAAATGCCTGTTTGCTAAGTTTCTGCCCCTTTGCATCGACGATAATCGGGATGTGGGCGTAGTGCATTTTTTGGTATTTGAGCACTCTTTGCAAATAGATTTGTCGTGGAGTCGAGTCGAGTAGGTCCCAGCCTCGAACAACATGAGTGATATTCTGAAATGCATCGTCGACAACGACAGCTAGCTGGTAGGCGAATAGCTCGTCCTTTCGACGAATTACGAAATCGCCAACTTCGCCTTCGAGTTGTTGGGCGAAGTGGCCTTGAATCTGATCAATGAAGCCTATTTCTAGCGCGTCAGTTTTTAAGCGCTGCGCATAGGGCACCTCTGGTGGGGCGGCCCTTTCACGACAGGAGCCATTGTAGACTAGCCCCATTTCTCTTATCTGAGGCCGCGTGCAATCGCAGGTATAGCACAGGCCGTCTTCTTGAAGCTTATGCAAAACCTCTTCATAGGCATCCAAACGCGAACTTTGATAAAGCACTTCATCGTCCCAATCCATGCCAAGGTCTTGCAGTTGTTGCAGGATATGATCGGCGCTGCCAACAGGCTCTCTTAGCGGATCTAAGTCTTCAACGCGCATTAACCATTTACCTTGGTTTGCACGCGCATCGAGGTAGCTCGCTAATGCAGCAAGCAGCGAGCCGAAATGGAGGGGGCCTGTGGGTGAGGGAGCGAAGCGACCGATGTAGCCGGATTCTGCACTGAATTGGGAAGCTGTTGGTTTTTGCATATTGAGTAGTAGTGTAAAGTACCTCTCAATAGGAAAGACAGAAAATGCTAGCTTTCAGGAAATTCTCGCAGCGAGACGCGCCGCAACGCGCTGTTTCTTAGATTAACGCATGCGGCTAGTGGTAGCTGCTTAACTACCGAGTTGCTTTTCTTTAATCTCGTCTAGAGTCTTACAATCGATGCACTTGTTTGCAGTCGGTCGTGCTTCTAGGCGGCGGATACCAATATCGATTCCGCAAGAATCACAGTAGCCATAGTCATCCTGAGCGATGAGCTCGATTGTGCTATCGATCTTCTTGATTAGCTTGCGCTCCCGGTCACGCGTGCGCAACTCGAGGCTGAATTCTTCTTCCTGAGTTGCACGATCGGCAGGGTCTGGATAGTTCGCGGCATCGTCTTGCATGTGATGCACCGTACGATCGACTTCCTGCATCAACTGCTCGCGCCAGTCGAGCAATATCGCCTTGAAGTGCTCTCGCTGCTTCTCGCTCATGTACACTTCGTTTTTCTTCGGCTTGTACGGAACGAAGTTCTTTAGGACCGGTTGGGATTCTAAGCCCGGAGAGTTAGCCATGATCGCTAATTCCTTTGTGTATCCCTATTTAGCGAATTACATTGCAAGCTGTTAGATAAGCTAGCCGCATAAATGAGGATTTTTCATTTATAAAACAAACTCTTTGGAACGTTTCTAGATAGAGTTCGATAGTGGTTGTTTTGCATGCTTTCATAACGAGTTCATCGCGTTGAAATGTGCAATTTTGAGAAAGCTCGGTAACCTACCAGATTCCTTGGGGGGATGCTATATAAATTACCAGTTAGTTAGGTGGGGCCTCAGTCTGGCGTGAAGGCTATTTATACCTAGATGTCTTCAAAATTCATCTACTATAATGGCCCGCTTCTATTGCTCTATGTCCCAGCAGGAACCCTAACATGTCCAATGATCGAATAGCGGATCAAGACCCACTATCAAAGGTGAACCCTTTTCGCGTGATGACGGTCGTGGCTCGAGCACAATACTTGGAATCTCAGGGGCGTCGAATCGTGCATATGGAAGTAGGTGAACCCGATTTCTCTTCAGCACAACCAATCATAGACGCGGGGAAGAGGGCCCTTGATGACGGGCTGACTAAATACACGGCAGCTTCAGGTCTTGCGGAGTTAAGAAAGTGTTTGTCTGTCTACTATCGGGAAAACTACAACGTTGAGGTTGGTGCAGATCGTATACTGATTACGCCGGGCGCAAGCGGCGGCCTCAATCTATTGGCAAATTTGCTAGTACGCGCTGGCGATGGTGTTTTAACTAGTGACCCTGCGTATCCCTGTGTGCGCAACTTCATTCACATGATGTCAGCGCAGCCGCAGTTAATTCCGGTTGGTTTGGAGCAGAATTTTCAGCCTACTCTAGAACAGTTGGATGAATACTGCACAGACAACACCAGTGGTCTTTGGTTGGCATCCCCGAGCAACCCTACCGGCACAATACTGGAACGATCGAAACTTAAGGCTGCCTGTGACTGGGCTGCAGCGAGGCAGAAGCACCTGCTGGTTGATGAGATTTATCATGGATTGCACTACGTTGACGACCTGCCAAGTGTGCTGGAGCTAGATCAGTCAGCGTTTGTAGTGAATAGCTTCTCCAAATACTTCGGCATGACCGGGTGGCGTTTGGGCTGGATAGTGGTGCCACAAGAGCATGTCGAGATGGCCACTATACTGGCTCAGAATATGTATATATCGGCATCTTCTATTTCACAACATGCTGCTCTGGCGGCGTTTACTCCTCAGGCTAAGCTCATCTTCGAAGAGCGCAGAGAGGCATTTCGCCTACGAAGAGACTTCTTGGCGATGGAGCTTAAGAGTATGGGCTTCTCGTTCTCTGACAATATTCAGGGGGCATTTTACATCTACGCCGATATTTCTAAGTTCTCCGATGACTGTGAGATTTTTTGTCGTGACATGTTAGAAGATCATGGAGTCGCCCTGACCCCTGGTACCGATTTTGGTGACTTCCAAAGCAAGAGTCACGTACGTATTGCGTTTACCACGGACATGGACAGCTTGGAGTTAGGTGTTCAACGGCTTCGGAACGCCTTGCTCTAAACTTATTTACTCTTTCAACCCGCGGGTATCCTACCGATGCAGCTGCAAAAGAAATTACAGGAAGGCGTGTTACTGAAGCGCTATAAACGGTTTCTGGCGGATATAACGACGCAGGCGGGGGAGTCCATTACGATTCACTGCCCCAACACAGGTTCTATGAAAAACTGTCAGGAGCCAGGCAGCAGGATCTGGTATTCGGATTCTGAAAACCCGAATCGTAAATATGCCTGCACCTGGGAGCTTGTGGAGGTTGATAACAAACACATTGTGGGTATCAACACAGGATTGGCGAATAAGCTCGTACACGAAGCTATCAGATCGAACCGGATCATTGAGCTGACGACCTATGAGTCTATACGGACTGAAGTGGCCTATGGAGAACAGAAGAGTCGCATCGACTTACTTCTCGAGGGAACAGCTAAGGACCCGGATGCATTGTGTTATGTTGAAGTAAAAAATGTGAGTCTTGGTCTGGGCGACGGGCTAGGCAGCTTTCCGGATGCTGTAACGACTCGCGGCCAGAAGCATCTCCAAGAGTTGCTGCATATGCATTCCCTAGGTCATCGAGCGGTGTTGCTGTTTTGTGTCCAGCATAGCGGCATACGGCGCATCATCCCAGCAGATAATATAGATCCTGACTATGGTCGCTTGCTTAGAGAGGTAGCGTCAAAAGGCGTGGAGGTGATCGCCTATAGAGCGGACTTTGATGTGCAAAATTCTCGCGTCATGCTACGAGAAAAGGTGCCGGTGCTGCTAAGTTAGAATCGTATGAGGGCTAACAGTATTCAGAATGCGTTATTGCAGCGGGGTCGGGGCGCGCAGTGCCGATTCTTCGACCAAGACCATACCGTTGTCTAAGATAAACGGTATTGCCTGTAGGTGTTTTCCTTTGCAAGGGCCCGCGAGGCAGCGGCCACCCTCGATCTCGAAAAGCGCTCCGTGGGTGGAGCAGATGATCAAGGCACCATCGGGGTCTAGAAATCGATCTTCCTCCCACTCTAGTGGAGTGCCCAGATGCGGGCAACGATTCCAATACAAAAATACCTCTGCATCCTTCTTGACAGCAAACATATAGAGATTGTTAAGCTCAATCCCTTTTGAGGTACCTTCTTCTATTTCATCTGAACTAATAATACTGATCATGAGTCTTCCACCAACAAATAGTTAAGCGAGTGCCTTCTTAAAATCTGCCAACAGATCATCGACTTCTTCTATACCGATAGAGAAGCGAATCATGGAGTCAGCGATGCCCATGGAGGCACGGCGCTCTGCGCCCATTTCATAATAGATTGTATGGGCGACAGGAATGGCTAGAGTTCGGGTATCCCCGAGATTGCTGGATGAGACTATATTCTCCATCGCATTTAACACATCGAAACAGTCGACGCCGTCGACTAGGTCGATGCTCATCACAGAGCCAAAGCCATTAAACAGTTCTTTTGCTCGTGCATGCTGCGGATGGGCAGGTAGTCCAGGATAGTAAACCTGCTTCACCTTGGGGTGCTCTGCGCAGAACTCGGCGACTTTCTGGGCGTTGCTACACGCCTGGTCCATGCGCAGGCTCAGCGTTTCAGAACCTACTGCCAAATGATGAGCGGCTTCTGGCCCTAAAGAGGCGCCAATGTCCCGCAACCCTTTTTTCTTAACCTGGGTAATGCCCCACAGCTGGGTGTCTTGGCTTTTGTAATTGTCGTAGATATTCGCGAAGCCGCTCCAGTCATAGAGGCCGGTATCAGTGATCGCGCCGCCGAGTGCGTTGCCATGCCCGCCTATGTATTTCGTTAAGGAATTAACGCTGAAGCTGGCGCCAACCGACTTTGGCTGAAACAGGTGCGGCGAGGTCATGGTGTTGTCGACACAGAAGATTAGGTTCTTGCTTTTGCACAGCGCACCAATCCCTGCTAAGTCTGCGATCTGTGTGACAGGATTAGCGATGGTTTCGACGAACACCAATCGGGTGTTTTCTTTGATCGCAGATTTAACCTCGTTAAGGTCAGTCGCGTCGACGAACGTTACCTCGATGCCTAGATTCTGAAATGTGCCAAACAAACTATTGGTATTACCGAATAGGAATGCGCTAGAGACGATGTGGTCTCCGGCCCTAAGCAGCGACAGCATTGTAGAGGCGATAGCCGCCATGCCTGTTGCGAACACGGCGGTAGCGATACCATCTTCCATTGCCGTAATTCTATTCTGCAGCGCAGTAACGGTTGGATTTAGCTGCCGACCATAGGCATAGCCCGCGCGCTTGCCTTGAAAGACTTCAGCCAGTTCTCTGGCATCTTCATAGCCATAGGCGACCGACGGATGAATGGCTGTCTCTTATACACATCTGACGCTGCCGACGAATAGAGAGG
>CAJXQP010000072.1 GCA_913058275.1 uncultured Gammaproteobacteria bacterium
CGAGATCAGCCTCGGTCTCGTGGGCTCGGAGATGTGTATAAGAGACAGTTATTGAATAATGCAATTTTTCTCAGGTCGGCTATTGAGTGGGAGTAAAAATTTAGTGGCTTCAAAGATACATTTTTATTTTGATTTTATATCCCCTTATGCATATTTTGCTTGGCGTAAACTTCCTGTTCTAGCTAAGAAATACAATCGTGAAATTGAAGCGCATCCAGTTGTCTTCGGAAAACTGTTGGATAAATGGGGACAACTTGGGCCTGCTGAAATTCCACCAAAACGCAATTGGCTCAATGAGTACTGTTTAAGGTATGCAGCTCTTAACGGATTTAAATACAATCCACCAAAAAAACATCCTTTTAATCCGTTAGCTGCTCTAAGAATGTCATTGAAGGAAGTAAGCGGTGTTGATCAACATAGAGTGATAGGTTCAATATTCGAAGGGGGTTGGAGTTACGGTGCAGATCTAGGAGATCTGTCTACACTAATTTCTTTGTTGACAAAACAATCAATCGATGGCGAAAGTCTTAGTCATAAAGTTTTGGAATTAGATATAAAAGAATTGCTAATTAATGAGACTAGGTGCGCGATTGAAAAGGGAGTTTTTGGTGTTCCAACTATAATTATTGATAACAATCTATTTTGGGGCAACGATCAGATGGATCATATCGAGCTATTGCTAGGTGGCAAAGATCCTCTGGATCGAGAAAGACTCAAGGATCAAGAGAGGCCGAGAGCAATTGACCGCAAGGCCTTCAAAAGCAGGATAAATAGTGACTTGTAAACTTTACAACAGCAGAAATGGCAAACTACTGATAACACAAAGATTTTAAGATAGTGGGACACACAAAAATTAACCAAAAATGTTGTAAAGATGTTGTAAAGACAGATTTGCCCCTCGCAAACCATTGTTCTTACAAGGTTTATTTTGAGTGCGACTATTGAGTGGGAATAAACCTCTACTAAAGAAAGTAACAGCCTAACTCGCCGCGCATAAGGGTGTACCGATGACTGACTACAAAGATCCAGGCTTTCTGCATTCCCTAATCTGCTTTGGCGGCGTAATCGTGATCGTCATTGCCGGAATGTTGTGGCTGGAGATCAGTCTGCACAGCCTTTTGGTAATCGCGGTGGTGTGGGTTGCCGGCCATTCTTATGGTCTCGGCATTAACTATCTGCAAATAAAATCGGGAATGATTGCCGGAATTGTAAAGGGCCTCGGTGCAATCTTTATATTCTTTCTTATAGGCATATTAGTCGCCGCCTTAATCGAGGGCGGCACTATTGGTGGCCTGATCTACTACGGCCTCTATCTGCTTCATCCGACATTTTTCCTACCTGCAGGACTAATACTTTGTAGTCTCATGTCTCTGGCAACGGGTACTGCCTGGGGAACCATCGCTACCATCGGTGTTGTGCTTATGGGGCTCGGCGCAGCTTTGGGTATTCCGCTACCTCTTGTAGCCGGAATGATTGTCTCCGGCGCCAGTTTTGGCGACAAGATGTCACCGGTTTCTGATACAACCAACCTCGCGGCGATGAGTGCGAATACCGATCTTTATTCCCATATAAAGTCCATGTTGTATACCACCGTACCAACTTACATCATCAGTCTGATTCTATTTATTTTTCTCGGCCTTTATTACAGCGGCCAAACTCTTTCTGCTGAGGAGTTGATGTTGTTAACTGACAGTCTTGAAAGCGAGTTCCTGATAAACCCGCTGACTTTGTTGCCACTGCTGGTGCTGCTAGTCTTCAGTCTGCGACGCGCTCCAGCAGAAGTCAGCATGCTGGCGAGTGTTGTCACAGGGGTATTGCTGGCAGTTACCATGCAGGACAGAAGTATTACAGATGTACTTAACAGTCTGCACACCGGCTATGTTGCAAACACGGGTATGGAAAGTATTGATGACTTATTGAGTCGTGGTGGCATAACAAGCATGATGTGGACGATGTCGTTGGCTCTAATTGCCATGTCCTTGGGTGGCATTCTCGACAAGGCCGGATTTGTAAGAGTGCTGCTTGGTGGTTTGCTAAGCCGTATTAAGCGAACGGCGAGTCTGATGGCTACTACTATCGGTGCCGGTGTGGCGGCCAATATGAGCATGGGGGAAGGCTATCTCTCAATCATCTTTGGTGGTCAGATATTCAGAGAGTCCTTCGAAGAAAACAATCTGGAAAATCATATGTTGTCGCGATGTCTGGAAGAGGGCGCAACTCTAAGTACTTCGTTAATCCCGTGGACTACTTCAGGTGCGTTTATAACCGGAGTGCTGGGTATGTCGCCGTTGGTGTATGGCCCGTGGACATTTTTCAATTATATAAACCCCTTGCTGTCCATCGCGCTGGCCTATATGGGTTTCGGCATATTCAGGAAAGTGGCCGCCAGCAATCAACAAGGTTCGACTGCAAGATGAGACTGGATGTTCTTACCACCGGGGGAACTCTGGACAAAGTTTATTTCGATGCCAAAAGCGAATATGAAGTAGGCGATCCGGTCGTGGGCAGCTTGCCGGAGAAGATGGGGGTAGGCTTCGAGTATAGTGACGATCAGTTAATGAGGGTCGATAGCAAACAGGATGGTTACGGGGTCAGAAGGCCTTTGAGCAAGGTCACTGTGTGCGAATGCAGCGTTGATTTTAGGTCCACCTCTAAATTAGCGAACTCTTTTCGCAGCATTAATTGGCCCATTACAGGAGATACTTTGCAGGCTGGCCATGCACTCCCAATGAACAACAAGAAGAAGAGTGAAAACTGCTTGGCCTGATCTTCAGATAATTTGGGAAGCACCTCAACCAAAGCGGTAGTCCACTGCGATGCCACTTTTCGGAACTCATGCTTAAAGTCCGCAAGTACTTCAGCGCTTACATTTTGTTCGAGTACAGTCCACATAGAGCTTATCAGCTCGCAGAGTCTTGGTCGTTTTAGTGTTTCACGCACCAATAGTTCGCTGACGACTTTAACGTCTCCATTGCGCGAGAGCCCGTTCAGACCATCAACAATTGCGTCTGTCCAATCTCGGGTTTCTTCCAAAACAACTTGAAGCAAAACGGCTTCACGATTCTCAAAGTAACGATAGCAATTCGCTTTGGATAGATTAGCTTGTCTTGCGATATCCGAGAGTGTGGTGCCCTCTACGCCCTCAGTATCGACAAGATAGCGAGCTGCCGAAAGAATCGCTTCTTTGCGAACAAGTTTGTGTTCGGGGCTTCGAGCACGCCGCCACTCGTTGGCGCCCCCAACTGTCTGCGATATTTCTACTGTTTTTGCCATGCGGTAAGTTTAGCGCGAGGCTTTACAAGAGACCAGAAGTTACTTAGACTAGTGACCATCGGTTTCTTATTTGCTGTGACTGTAAAAACCATCAGTTTCGCACTTCATATCTTCAATTCGGCACATATAGGGGAGACTTACCATGTCAATTTACAGAGGAAAGAAAGTTCTAATCACTGGGGCTTCCAGCGGCATAGGGTTTGCACTCGCCGAAGAGTTAGCAAAAAGAGGATCGGAGGTGCTTATTTCTGCACGAAGCAGAGATAAATTAGAAACGCTTGCTCAAAAAATTGAAAACATAGGGGGCGATGCTCACATCTTTGTTGAAGATTTGTCCCTACCCAATTCTGGGTCGGAACTATTTGATCAAATCAGATCTGCTGGACACAGCATTGATATTCTTATCAATAATGCTGGTTATGGGCGCTGGGGAGAGTTCACGAGCCATGAAAGGGACGACTATCTGAAAATGGTGCAGCTTAATATAACTACACTCACAGATCTCTGTCATCTCTACATTCCAGACATGATAACTCGGGGGGGTGGCGGCATTATTAACGTTGGATCAATGGCGTCCCTATCACCAATTCCGTACGCAAGCGTCTACTCATCATCTAAAGCATACGTTTTAATGTTTTCAGAGGCTATTCGCTATGAATACCGAGACCAAGGGATAAAAGTCATGGCGCTCTTGCCTGGGGGCACGGAATCAGAATTTGCTAAGGTGGCCACAGAAAAATCGGAAAAACTTACTGAGAGATATAATAAGCGCTCCTCAGCTGGTGAAGGTATGCAAACTTCTCACGAAGTCGCTCTTGAGTGCTTAGACGCTTTCGAAAGAAACAAACAGTACATTCTCTGCGGCGCTAAAAACCGCTTCTTATACATGTTTGCAAAATTCATGTCTCGCCAACGCGTTCTGGAGATGATTGGAGGAATGTTTAAGAAAGTGGCAGGCTAATATTGGTACAGATTTGGGATACAGTAAATTCGTCATCTGAGTTCTTTTAGAAAATTTAATTAAATGCTTATACCGACCCGCTCACGCAGTCGATGCCAGCAATTCGGTGCAGATTTGGTCTATTACAATAGCTTTGCGATAGCTGTTATTGCGGCATCGAGATCACCGCTGTCGAATTTTACGCTCGCCATATTGAAATAAAGATCGTCAAAGTTAGGTTCTATTTCGATAGCTCTCTGTTAGTTTTCGATGGCTTGCGCGCATTATAGCAAGGCTGTGTGGATGGCCCCGCAGAGCTTAAATATCGTAGCAAAGTCCTTAAAATGACAGGCTAGTTTTGTGCTTAAAGACAGCGCCTTCTTAGAATCTCCGCGAAAGTATAGCTTCACGATAAGTTGCAGCTCAGTCTCGAAGGGATTTATGGCAGCTTGAAGCTTACTCAACTAGATTGCTACTGAAAATAAGATGAAGCCAAACACTCTAGTCCTTAGAGTTTGTAAGACGAGTCTTTCTTATCGATCACGCGCTTCATTGCACCAAATTCCAATGCGCCAGTGGGCTGCCCCATATTCTGTACAGCCAGCAGTTTGACGCTGCGCTCGAGAATATCGTCGCTAATGGGGATCTGCTTTACACCACTCTGATCAACTGACGTCTGAATTTGGCACGAGCGTTCCATCAACCACAAATTGATAAAGGCTTCAGCTATCGTTCTTCCGCCAGCTAGCAGTCCATGGTTTCTCAAGATCATCATCATCGCCTTGTCGCCAAGGTGTTCTACAAGTCTTACCTTTTCGGTCTCATCGACCGTCAGGCCTTCGAAATCATGATAGGCGATTCGGTTATGCAGCAAGGCCGAGTAAAAATTATTAGGACGCAAACCGCCTTCCTGGCACGCGACAGTCATGCCTGCAGTAGTGTGCGTGTGCGCAATACAGGTTATGTCGTGTCTTGCGGCGTGGACACAGCTGTGAATCAACATTCCTGCTGGATTCACGAAATGTTCGGTTTCTTCAACGATGTTTCCTTCGATATCGACTTTGACCAGATTTGACGCGCAGACTTCGCTGTAGTGCAGCCCGTAAGGATTAATAAGGAAGTGCCCTTCGTCGCCTGGAAGCTTAACCGTAATGTGGTTAAAGATGAGCTCTCCCCACCCGAGGTGGTCGAAGATTCGATACATGGCAGCAAGGTCTTCTCGCAAACTTTTCTCTATTGGGGTCATGGTCGGCCTTTGGTTTTCTTATAAATGGATAGAGCAAATATAGCAGATATTAAGCAGTTGGGAATTACTGAACGGTATGCAATTTGTTTAAGGCTAGATAGAATCCAGTCCTTCGGTTAATTCAATATAAGTCCCCCAAGGGTCGGTAAAGAAAGCAATTGCCAATCCTAGGGCAGGGATTTCGGCATAGGGTCTGTCGAAAACTACCCCTTTAGCTTCGAGTTCTTCGCAAAGTCCCTTTAGGTCATCTACCTCGAATCCAATATGGTCAAGTACCGTGCCTTGCGTTGGCGCGAGGCGCGTCTCGCTGGGCCCAAAGGTGAGGTTGACGTTGGGGAGTTGGCCGGCCGGCTGTCCGATGCGTAAGCCACTTACCGCACCTAGATGTTCGGCATACCACTCACGCATGTCTTCGCCTGCCTCAGATGCCCAGTGAATATGATGCATCTGTATTGGGTGCGCTATGTCTTTGTTTTCGATGAGTTCGACTTTTATGCCATCGGGCCCAAGGACATAAGCGATGGTGTTTCCCGCAACACGCCGACCGATGCCGCCGGTCACCTCGTAGGTTGCGGGGAGTTCTTCACGAGTAATCATGCGATAGCCGAGCGCTTGCAGTCGCGCTACGTCGGCGTAAATGTCGCTCGTCTCGAAGCCAACATGATTGACGATCGTGCCTCTTGTTCCGCTCGTTGGTGCAGCGTCTGTGAGAAAAACTAAGACATCAGGGAAAGCGATCACCTCGCGGCCTGTTTCACCGAGTGTTCGCACAGTCCCTCCTAGTCCTTCGAGCCAAAACCGTTGCTGGGATTCGAGATCCTGTGTGTTGATGTGATGATGCCCATAGATGATGCGGCCTTCGTCGGCAGAATAGAGCTGACTCCATGCCATTGGGCTCACGAACAGCCCGCAAAGTAGAAGTGTAGAAAAACGTCTCGATTTCAGGCTCGACTTCATAAGGGGTTCTCTTAATCAAGGTGGATTTATGAAAGGGGTTACCTATTCCTAGAGTAGCACGAGCCAAGCTTGCTAGGTCAATGTGGCTTTGCATTCGATGAATGAAAGGCCTCGGTTTGACTAAGGCTATGGTTTAGTCGAATTGATAAAACCGAGCTGCGTATTCACCATCCAATCCATTATTTCCAGCATCTGAGCATAATCGTTTCCAGTGCCTTCTAGAGTCTCGAGTATTGCTACTATCGATTCAAGTGTCGAAAGGAAGTCGGGCGAAGATGCCTTGCGTATTCTGTATCTTGAGGGTCGCTCTGTCTCGAAACTGTATTTTGGCAGCGATTGCAGATAGGGAGAACTCAATAGCATCGCTTTGCTTTTGCGCCAGGTACCGTCCAGGACTACGAGAGGGCGAGGCGATGTCCCAACTAATTCGGCAATGTCTCTGTTTTCGGAGTTTGGATAAATGAGCACCGGATTGCACCAGAAGTCACTGTCATTTTCGGGCGGTGTGAAGGGTTCGCGATCACCGAGCTGAATCGTTCTGAGGTTTTTGAGCGAGAGCTGGGCAATTCGTGCTGTGCCTTTTGCATGGCTAGATTCATTTAAATGTTGAATGAGACACACGGGCCACGCGTTCGCTTTTTTCTCTATGAGGTGGCAATAACAGGTAGAAAGAGGTTTAGCGCATTGCTGGCACGTCTGCCGTTTAGCTTTAGTCACTTACTCGCGCTCACTGATTTCACGGAAAAAGCCGCTGATAGAAGAGTAGGTGAATGAAAATACCTTATCTGCCTTTCTATTCCTAGAACCAGAACACTTAGCAAGAACACCTAGCAAGAGCACCTGGCAAGAGTCAGTAAGCAGCAAACAGAAAGAGTGAATAGTTTGCTTTGATTTGCAATGTTTGCTGTTATGTATATTACAGTTTTGTGAATCATCTGTGAAAGGAGTATCAGAGTGAGAGTACCAAGGCGAGGGGCATGAGCCAGCAAAGAGAGCGCAAAGGATGAGTGCGCCGGGGTGGCGCAGATTCCTCGGCCAGAGCGTTTGGCTCGTCATATTTACATGGCCTGCCCTATGGTCAGTAGTGGGGCTGGGTGCGAGCTGGCATTGGCTTCTCTCAAGTTTGCTTCTGGCCGGTCTGTTCGCGTTTATTGGATTTCGCGGGCAGCTGCGTCACTGGCTACCTAGGGCAAGTTTAAGCGTGTTCGGTTTTATTGTTATTGTGCTGAACTGGCTTCTGGCGGTTTCTTTTTACACACAAGGCACGGGCTTCAACGATCAGCTATTCTTTCACATAACCCCAAGCAGTTTGGGTGTCGCGTGGGGCACTAACCGGCTTCAGATGATTACTCAGTTTGCTGCGCTGGCGAGTGTGCCGTTATTCATCTGGTGGTTTTCGCGGCCGCTTGATTCGCGTGAACCGAACGTCTATCGAGAGAACGGCGTTAACCGAGAACAACCTAGCGCGCCTCTCATCAATACGGCCGTTGTCTCGGTTCTTCTGCTTATTGCAGCGGCGCTATCCTATCCTGTGTTGGATCTTGCGGGGTATCTCGCAGAGCGCGCAGCGTATTCATCTGCGCCGCGTGTGGCTAGTACCTCCTATACCGCTATCGAAGGGAGCACGCCCAAAAATATTATCCTTATTTATGCAGAGTCTCTTGAGGCAACCTATTTCAACACGAGTCTTTTTGATGAAAATTTGCTGCCCGAGCTGACCAAGTTAAAAACCGAGGCAACCGTCTATACCGATGTGCGGCAGAGGCCGGGCACGGGATGGACGATTGCAGGAATGGTCGCGAGCCAATGTGGCTTTTCCGTGCAAGTTAACACGCCGTTCAGCGGTAATACTCGGCTCGCGGCGAGCGAGCGGCCCTACAGGTCGGCCAAATGCCTAGGTGATGTGGCCAAAGAGTTAGGGTATCAGACACTTGCATTGGGCGGAGCGAATAGCGCGTTTGCAGGAAAGGGTAATTTTTTGCGCACTCACGGTTTCGATCGGGTTTTAGGGCGGGAAGAGATCCTTGCACAGACCCAAGAGGCTTTGGAACTCTCCCCTTGGGGAATTCACGATGACGATCTCTTCGCGTTCGCGCTGGCCGAAATTGAGATTTTTGAAGCGAGTCAGCAGCCGTATCTCCTTTCACTGTTAACGCTCGATACTCACCACCCCGATGGCTACCCAGCAGCGAGCTGTCCCCAATTCGCAGGGGGCAACCCGATGGATACTGCCTTGTCTTGCACTGATTTTCAGATTGGTGCGTTTGTCGACTCGTTAAGTGAAATTGTCGATTTGGACAATACGGTGATCGCTGTGTTCTCCGACCATCTCGCGATGCGCAATAGCCATTGGTCGCAACTAGCGGCTAACCCACTGCAACGACGCCTGTTATTTATGGTGATGGATGGGGAGCGAGCAGAGGAGGTTGACACGCCAATCTCACACTATGAAATAGGCCCCACACTCCTTGCCAAAGCTAACGCGGTGTCGTCAATCAACATCGGCTTTGGCAGAACAGCAGGCGCTATGCTGAAGTCGCCAGTCGACGAACGGCATTTTCGTCGGGCGCTCTATGCCGAGGAGTCTCTTGATCTCAATTTATTTCGAGATCAGCTCACCGTAGATGAAACGGCGCTTCTTATAACCTTGGGAGGCGCTGAGTTCTCAATAACTGAGAATGGAGGCCCATTCCTTTATGGCATTTACATGCTTGTTTTTGACAACGACGGTCAATTTCTCGATGTTTTATATGCACGCAGTCTCGCTGATGTGATGCCGCAGATGCGCGGCAAGCTTGTTGCTTATTTCGAGCGAAAAACGCGAGACGGCGGGCAGAGTTTTACTGTAGGTAGGTTGTCCCCTGATCCTGACGCCAGTCGCCACTACTCGCAATTTGGCTCGCTCGAAATCATAGGGATCAGCCCAGACGAGTTTAGCGACTAGCTCGCTTGATTGTAATTCGCGTTAATGCGACCTTTAGCCCTCGCTAACAAAGCACCGAATGAAAGGGTTAAAGCATGCGCGAGTTACAGGCAGATTATGTAGTGGTTGGTAGCGGTGCCGTTGGCATGGCGTTTGCCGATATCATTCTTACCGAATCAGACGCGTCAGTCTTAATAATCGACCGTTACGCGAAGCCCGGCGGTCATTGGAATGTTGCTTATCCCTTTGTCGAATTGCATCAGCCGGCCGCGTTTTATGGTGTGAGCTCGAAAGAACTGAGCGGCGGGCGATTAGAGCAGGGCGGCCTTAACGATGGGCTTGGCGAACTCGCTACCGGCGCGCAGGTCAGCGCTTATTTCGATGACGTGATGCGCCACCAGTTTTTGCCAACGGGCCGAGTCCAGTATTACCCTTCCTGCGATTACCAAGGCGACGGTCAATTTGAGTCAAAGATCAGTGGTGAGCGGTTCAGCGTCACTGCGAACAAAAAGCTGGTCGACTGCACCCATTTAAATACCGAAGTGCCCTCGACTCATCTCCCTAATTTTAGCGTCGCCGATGACGTCCGGTTTATGCCTCTCAACGATCTCCCCAAGGTCAGCGAGGCGCCCGCAGGCTATGTTGTTATTGGCGCAGGCAAAACAGGTATAGACGCGTGTCTGTGGCTGTTAGGCAACGGCGTTGATCCAGATACCATCACCTGGATTGTATCGCGTGACGCCTGGCTGCTCGATCGTCGTAACACGCAAATAGCCGATGAGTTTTTCTTTGAAACGATGGGCTCTTACGCGAATCAGATGGAGAGTCTCGCCGAAGCTGAATCTCCTGACGCGCTTTTTGAAAAGCTCGAAGAAACGGGCTATTTCGTCCGCATTCATCCCGACGTGAAACCGTCGATGTTTCATGCCGCGACTATTTCGACACCCGAGATCGAGGAGTTAAGGCGAATTAAAAATGTGATCCGCCTCGGTCGGGTTAAGTCCATAAGCCGCGATCAGATCGTGCTGGACAAAGGTGTGGTTCCAACCTCGCCTGAGATCATTCATGTTGATTGTTCGGCGAGTGCCTTAGCTAATATCGGCATTAAAACGATTTTCACGGGAAAAACCATCACGCCGCAGATGGTGAGGCCGTATCAGCCCGTTTTCAGCGCTGCGTTTATCGCCCATGTTGAACTTAGTTATGCAGACGACGACACCAAGAATCGGTTTTGTGCGCCGGTGCCCCTGCCTAATCACGACACGGATTTTCTGCGTTTCACTGCGGTATCCCTCGCCAATCAATATCAATGGAACACAGAACCTGCACTGCGGGCGTGGATTGCTGGTAACCGCTTAGACGGTCCGAGCAAGCTGTTACAGGGTCTCAAGCCGGACGATGCGGAGAAAATGCAAGTTGTAAAGCGAATCCAAGAGAGTGTGCCTCGCGCCGCGGCTAATTTGCAGAGGCTGCTGCAGCAAGTCAGTTAGCCTCAAAGGTGCAGCGTGGCATTAATAGAAACCATTTATTACGAGTCGTCGATAGACTCAAGTATGAAGATGACGAAA
>CAJXQP010000073.1 GCA_913058275.1 uncultured Gammaproteobacteria bacterium
GCGTCAGATGTGTATAAGAGACAGCTCTTCAGCGGTCATCGCACCATTACCAGCAGCTTGCGCAACTCCATCTCCATTTCCCGAATTAGCCTGCCCATTCGAGTTTTCGCTGCCTGTACCTGTTCTCCCACTTAATACGCTACCTGGCAAAGTATCTAGGCTATAATCTCCACTTGGACGACCTAAGCCGCCACTAGATGACTGGCTTGTGCCACCACCTAAGTCGCCTGCAGATCCATCCCTACCGGCACTGCCCGACTGACTTCCCGTTCCTGGCAATCGAGCCTGAGAGCCTGCTCCCTGACCTGGACTGTTACCTAATGTTCCTGCTGGCGCAGATCCTGCTGCGCTGCCTGTCGATTGGCTGCCTGGCTCCCCACCCTGTGCCCCGGGGCTTGATCCATCTCTGCCTGCTTCTTGCCCGGGTTGCTGACCCGAACTGCTTGAATTCACTGACGACTGACTGCCTGCAGCACTGCTCTGACTAGATTGCTGCCCACTCTGATTGGGAGGAGGAGCACCTGATGTGCTCTGGCTTTGACCGCTGCTCTGACTCTGGCTAGAACTCGAAGAGCTACTAGAGCTAGGACTCGATGGAGGCGAACTACTTGAACTTGAAGAGGACGAAGGCATAGATGGTGAACTGCTCGAGCTCGAGCTACTAGACTGACATGCCACTAAGCTAACGCTCAGAGCCGCTAGGCCTATAAGTCGTGATAGAGGCGATAGGAGCAAATACTGCTTGTCCTTATAGCGCCTCAGTTGCATGGATTCCATACTTTGCATTCCTGTTCTCGAATTTCGACGTTAGGCCAGTTTGCGAAATTTAATAATTTTTAGCCACTTTTCATGGAATTTAAACTGTTTTTCTGTCCAGTAATAAAATTCACAATATCGACAAAGTAGTCACTATTAATAGTCTTAAGCGCCTTAACCAAAGCTTAACGACTACGCCGCAGCCCGGTATTTCTGCTGATTATTGGCTCGATGCTACCTGTTCGCCTAATAAATTAGTACCAATACCGGTACCTAAAATGGTTCTCAAAAGAGCGCTGCGGCTCGCCATCAATGACCAGCGGCCGAAAGTGCGTAGAGCGGGTTGAGTTGCGCAATTTGCCCAGCTGCGCCTGATTGTCCTCGGTTTCCTCGGAGATACTTTCTACATTCCTAGCCAAGCCGTTTTCCGTTACATCAAAGGTCAGGTCGGCGTAATCGAATCTCAATGCTTGGGAGCCGTCCTCCGTTCTATAGAATGCATCAGGCACCTCAATGGATGACCCGAACGCGGGGAGCGGAGTTACACTGCCAAATAATTGCTGGGTTAATTCTTCACTGTCCTCTAAACCCTGCAGCATGTCCCAAGCGAGCTTATAGCTTTTCAAGGCACTCTGGCGCCGTCCGAATATAAGATACCAATCCGCTAAGTGAGTAATCGCTTCGGCCAGAGAATAAGTACCATAACCTTGCTCTTGATAGAACATCACTACTTCCAACAAGGCGCGCTCGCCAGTTCTAAAGCCCGAAGGCTGAACCTGGCGCTGCTCATTCATTTGCTTAGCAAACACCTGCTGCCTGGTTCGATACTCAGACTTGTCGATCTGAGCCATCAAGTCTGGGTTTTGCGCAACCAAGTAGGCGGAACTTGCGATGTTCCTCTGATAATTGATAAAGCGCTCGTCGGCTTTGCCAAAATGCACGTCCACCATGCGTGCCGCCGCGTTAAACATTATCTGAGATTGTTGCAGCTTGATTCCCAGTAGGCTTCCGTGACCAATTTTGAAAGCCTGAATATTCCAGGTCGCTAGTCGTTCTAGCACAGGTATTAGACGCGGATCATCGAAGCCATAAGCTTTCTGCTGCACATGGTAGAGATAGTTATTGTAAATATCAGCCTCTTCCCAATCACCCAATGCCATGTGGCTCTGTATTAGCTGTTCCACTACCGGAATTTGCTCAAGTGTGTAGAGGCCGGAATTGATTCGGTTTACATGGATGGCTCTATCTAGCGTCTGAATTGCGCCGATATGATTGCCCTGCTGCTGCTGTAAGCGTCCTAGGGAGGCAAGCTCCTCTACGAGACCGCCATCCCAAGCGCCTCCATCGAGCTCGATATCAGTCACTGCAATGTTGTACCGCCGAATACTATCCGAACGCTGGCCAAAGGCCGGGTCGGACTCTGGGTCGAGTTCTGGGCTAGCGAGCCGCGCCCTCAGGGGCATTACTGGATCCACTCCGTCCTCAACTAAGACCGGCGCCTCGACATACAAAAGTGGCGATCTTGAGCGGACGCTCTCTTCGGACTCCACTGCTTCTTGTGCATGCACCAATGATCCGGCTAGGACGGCGATTAAGCTAGGAGCCAAGCCCGATACAAAGTAAACCTGCTGAAAAAAGCGTAGCTTCATGGTTATGCCGTATTGCCTTGTTCTTAGCCGGCGCATTCACCGGTCGGTTGGGAATAGTCCGCAGAATCTATCCTGCGAGCTATTCAGTTATATCACCTGACAATTTAGCCTGTAAATAACCGCCATCTATATAATAGGCCGTATCTGCATCTATACGACGTCTGAGAGTAAACCAGTTCATCTCGGAAATACTAAGAATGCTATCTGCAGAGCATGCTTAAGCTATGGCCGCTGAGGCTGTTGTGCCCTCAGCTTTTTTTCTGCAGCAGCAGATTACCAAAACCATCGACGGCTACCGACCAATTGGTGGCTACGAAAGTAGTCGCTGAATATTCCGTAATAACTGCAGGACCCTCAATTGATTCGCCCGGATACATATCTGCACGCGCCAATAGCCTTGCCTGCTCTGTCTCTCCATAGACCTTGCAGTGTCGAATATTATTGCAGTGCGGCTGCTTTATAAGTTGCGGCAAAACAAATGGTATTTTCTCTGTCGATAGATTAACGCGAATCGTCAACAGCTCAATTGGACCATCGTGACTATACCCATAGCGCTGCCTGTGAAGTTGCTCAAAAGCATCGAGCACACTGGGTAGAGCATGCCAATCGATATTCAGCGTGTAAGACTGCCCCTGATATCTGAGGTCCACGCTACGTTTTGAAGCCAACACCGATGGGTGCAGGCCTTCCAGAGCCAATTGCTCCATGCCGCCAGCCTCCAATTGGGCGAACTGATCTTCCAGAGATTTTCCATCAATGAGCTGCACATCGAGACTCAGCGTCTTGGAAAATTGTCTTCCTTGATCCGCTACCACCATACCGAATGCCGAGAGAACGCCTCCATGTATTGGTACTAGCGCATTCTTCATAGCCATCGCATCGGCAAGCGCACAAACATGCAAACCGCCGGCACCACCAAAACTCGCAAGTGTGAATTCCTTCGCATCGTGCCCTTTATTCACGGAGATAAGCCTTATCGCTTTCGCCATGTGCTCATTGGCTATATCAATAATGCCAAGCGCTGTTTCCTCTATCGATAAGCCGATTCTCTGCGCTAGCGGCTCTAAGCTTGCTTGAGCACTCTCGAGGCTTAGCGTCAGATCGCCGGCGAGTACAGAATCAGATTGCAACCGACCAAGCACCACATTCGCATCACTGACTGTGGCATCATGGCCACCTCGGTCATAACAAGCAGGCCCGGGATCTGCCCCTGCCGAGCATGGACCTACCTGGAGCATTCCGCCTGTATCTACATAAGCGATCGAGCCGCCTCCGGCTCCGATTGTCTCCATGTCAACCATGGGCACCGCAATCGGATAATGTGAAATTGAGGATTCGTTGCTGGTGCGTATCTTTGTGTCCAACAGGGCGACGTCCGTAGAAGTGCCTCCCATGTCGAAGCTAAGAAATTTCGATTTGCCAACTTGCTTCGCGAGATAAGCGATTGCAGTAAGTCCGCCCGCCGGTCCAGACAGCAAAAGATTTACCGCCGATTGTGCAGCCATGCTTGCAGACATCGTCTCGCCGCTCGACTGCATGACCTGTATCGAAGTGTTACCTAACTCACGTTGCAGCACTCCGAGATATCCACTAATAACCGGACCCAATGCTGCATTAAGCCAAGTCGCTATGCCCCGCTCATACTCTTTGTATTCGGGCAGTACAGTGGAGGAGCGACTCACGAAACACTCGCCAAATTTCGCCTTAATCGCCGATTCAATGCGGCGCTCGAAGCTGTCGTCTAGAAACGAGAACAGCAAATTGATCGCAATGGCATCGGGCGCAAGGGATTCAATTTTCTCAAGCAGCTCATCGATCTCAATTTGTAAAAGAGGCAAGACCACACTTCCGTCAGCAGCGACTCTGCCGCCCGTTTCAAGACACAGCTGCTCTGGAACTGGAGGCGGCACTGCGGGAGTCTCCAATGCATAGAGCTTTGGGCGTGTCTGTCGCGCGAGTTGTAACATATCCGCGAAGCCATAATTAGTAATGAAAGCAGTCCGCGCAAGCTTTCCTTCGAGAACGGCGTTGGTAGCGACTGTACTGCCGTGGACGACCTGCAAGCTGCCATCGTCAAGATGAGGCTCCAGGCCCATAGCCTTTATGCCATTTAGAATTGCCCGCTCGGGTGCATCAGGAGTAGATAAGGTTTTGTAGACTCTAACGCTGACGATGGGCTCTAGCCGCACCAGAACGAAATCCGTAAACGTTCCTCCCGCATCGATTCCTATTAACATTTGCTGCTGCGAACTCATGGCTGCTTCCTTTCAACTAAGGGAAAGATTATAAAGCAGTCTGCGCAAGCTGCTAGCAATCATACAACCGAGGTGCGAATTGCCGGAATTACCTGAAGTAGAGACTACCCGTCGCGGCATCGAGCCACACATCGAGAATAAGAAGGTCAGCAAAGTCATACTGCGCCGCGAGACTTTACGCTGGCCAATTACTCCGGCACTTAGCAAAGACCTGCCGGGGGAAACCATTAAATCAGTTTCTAGGCGCGGAAAGTATTTGCTGCTCGCAACCAAGAAAGGATGCTTGCTCATTCACCTTGGAATGTCAGGTAGCCTCAGAATCGTTGATACAAGCCGAGCGGCGGCGAAGCACGATCATGTCGATATCGTATTTGCCAACAACAAGGTGCTGCGCTACACAGATCCACGGCGTTTCGGTTGCATGCTCTGGGAGACCGAGTCGATAGAAGCACACCCCCTATTGGCCTCGCTCGGCCCCGAACCTTTGAGTGAAGAATTTCACATCGATTATCTTTTCAAGAAGAGTCGTGCCCGAAACCTAGCTGTTAAGACATTCATCATGGACAGCAAAGTAGTCGTTGGTGTGGGAAATATCTATGCGAATGAATCGCTCTTTCTTGCTGGCATCAGCCCGAAGCGCAGCGCAGGAAAAATTTCGAAACCGCGCTACGAGAAACTGCTTGTGTGTATTCAACAGGTTTTACAGCGGGCGATCGATGTCGGTGGTACCACACTCAAGGACTTCACAGGCAGCGACGGAGAGCCCGGATACTTTGCACAATCACTTCACGTCTATGGCCGCAAAGGTGAGCCCTGCCATGTGTGTAAAACCACTTTGAAAGAAATACGCCAGGGACAGCGCAGCACGGTGTACTGCTCCCAATGCCAAAAATAAATTTTAGCTAAGTGACAACTTCTGCTGACTTTCCATAGCTTCGGCTACAGCCGGATGAACAAACTTGGAAATATCGCCGCCATAGGCTGCGATCTCGCGCACTAGCGTAGATGAGATGTAGCTCAGATGTTCCGCTGGTGCGAGAAACACTGTTTCTATGCCCGGCTCCAGAATGCGATTCATGCCAACTAGCTGAAACTCATACTCGAAATCGGCAACGGTGCGCAGTCCACGCAGGATAATTTTAGCGTCGCACTCCTTAACAAATTGCGTTATCAGACTATCGAACGATCTAACTTCAACATTCTCCAGATGACCCAGAACTTTTTTGGTGAGCTGCACACGCTGCTCCAATGGCAAGGCATTGGGCTTCTGCTGATTCTTACCTACTACTGCCACGATGATTTTATCGAATAAACCCGAGGCTCGTTCTGCCAGGTCCATATGGCCATTGGTGATTGGATTAAACGTTCCCGGGTAGACAGCAATTTTCATAACATTCTCATTTTTATAATGGGCAGGCTCTGTGGCCTTGGTTTGTAACTAGTATTTGGACTTATGTCCCGAGATTATGTAGCGCATTTATGTTCCGAACTACGAGATCGCACCTATGATCACTCACACTTGCATGAAATTCAATATTCTCTGTTCTAGCCAATTATCGGGATTTGAGGAAACGAAGCCCACATGCCCTCCCTTCTCCGTTAGCTGAATCTGTATTTGAGGCGAGAGCATTTCGCTATCCGGAATCGATTTGGGAGGAATCATGGGATCGTTCTTACTCTGAATCAGCAATGTGTCGACTGCTATGGAGCTTAGAAAGGCAGAGCTGCTGCACCTTCGGTAATAATCTTCCGCCCCTTCAAATCCATGCAGGGGCGCGGTTATCTGATCATCGAACTCCCATATGGATGAGATACTGCGCGTATCACCCAATTGTGCGATACGTTTCGCCTGTTCTGGATTAAACGACTGCAAGTGTTGCTGCTTGTTCTGAAAGTCTTTCACTAGGCGGCGCACAAAATATTGACCATATATTCGACTTACACCCTGCAACATGGCTTGCGAGCAATGTTGCAATGCGAAGGGGGTCGACACAGCCACCGCTTTGCGAATGCTGGGGTGTGATTCAATCTCGCCTAACCATTTTAAGAGTACATTCGCACCTAGCGAATAACCGACAAACACAAAATTATGCGCGGGATATTCAGTCACTAATTTGCTAAAAACTTCGTTGACGTCTTCCGAGACTCCCGAATGATACGCTCGGGCGAGTCGATTCATTTCTCCACTACAGCCACGAAAGTTCATCGCGACGGAGGAGATGCCCTGATCATTCAAAAGCGACTGCATAGCTAGAATGTAAGACGATCTCGAACACCCGCACAAGCCATGGAGAAAAAATACGATCGTATTATCTTTGGATTTTTGGGGGTCAAGAGTCGTCCAATCGAGGTCGATATAGTCGCTGTCATCGAGCTCAATTCGTTGTCGCTTATGCACAACCTTTTTTGCTGGGGAGAATTTTCTCCACAGAGTTTGACTATGACCCTCTGGCAACCACCAGGTGGGAATGAATTCGTTTTCGCTAGTGCCAGCTGTCATTTTTATTTGTTGCTTCTTAAAATACTGTACAAGCCGAATTGAATTAACCCTGCTTTCTTGCTTTTCACTTCTACCCAATTACTAGGTAAGTCAGCATCGATCGATTGCGTCTCTTTTTCGATATACACAAGCCCGCCTTCTCTTAACAAGTCTGCACTCTCGAGTTTTGCGATTGCGCGGTTGAGCGTCTCACCTTTGAATGGAGGATCTAGAAATACCAAGCCATATTGCTTTGAATCTTGCGCACTTCGCTCTAGCCACTCGAACGCATCGGAACAATACACGTTGCCATGTTTCGCACCTAATCGCTCTATATTATCTCGGATCGAGTTTACTGCCGATGAGCTTTGCTCGATAAAATCAACCTGGCTCGCACCTCTTGAAAGAGCTTCGAAGCCGAGCGCACCACTTCCTGCAAACAAATCTAGACAAGTTTCTCCTGCAATACTGTCCTGCAGCCAATTGAAGAGCGTCTCTCGAATCCTATCTGCAGTGGGACGCAGTCCCTCCAAGCTCGGAAATTCTAGCTTTCTGCTTCTGAACTCACCCGCAATGATGCGAACGCTATTGTTATTTTGAGAAGTCGATTGCGGCATAGGTTTATGTTCTTATCTGCTACGGAGCCAAAGCGTAAGCCTATCATCTCAGGCCTCACGGTAGTATTAGATGAAACACACAGCTGTGGTAGCATAGCGGCCCTCTAGTCGTATCTATTTGAGTGTTCGTATCATGTTTGGCCTAGGCAAGAAAAAGAAATCTGAGGACTCCAAGTCCAACGACGCCTTAGAGGGCGAATCCAATGAGTCTGCTTCCATTGACGGCACCGCCAATCAAGGCGAGGCCGGAATCTTTGCGCGCCTAAAGAATGGCTTAAGCCGCACACGCAGTAAAATTAGCGATGGACTGGCCGAAATTGTTCTCGGCGAGAAGGCTATCGACCTCGACCTACTGGAAGAAATAGAATCGCAGCTACTCTCTGCAGATATTGGCATCGATGCGACTGATCAAATTATCGGCAATCTTAAAAAGCGACTCGGGCGAAAGCAGTTAGCCGACCCCGAACAGTTCATGACAGCGCTCCGGCAAGAACTCACCGATATTTTAGAGCCAGTAGATGTGCCCCTCATCGTAAAATTTGAGGCCAAACCTTTCGTCATCTTGATGGTCGGAGTAAACGGCGTTGGCAAGACAACCTCAATTGGTAAGCTCGCGAAGCTTTATCAGTCCCAGGGATTAAATGTCATGCTGGCCGCAGGCGATACTTTTAGAGCCGCCGCGGTGGAGCAATTGCAAGTATGGGGAGAGAGGAACTCTGTTCCCGTGGTCGCTCAGGCCACCGGTGCCGATAGCGCCTCGGTTATTTTTGATGCCTATCAATCTGCGAAAGCGAAGAATGTCGATGTGCTAATCGCAGATACCGCTGGGCGCTTACACACGAAAGATAATCTCATGAACGAGCTAGAGAAAATCGTTCGAGTATTGAAGAAGCAAGACGAGCGTCTGCCAGACGAGGTCTTATTGGTACTCGACGCAACTACCGGCCAGAACGCAGTTAATCAAGCCGAAAGTTTTCATAAAACTACAACCCTAAGTGGTATCGCTCTTACGAAGCTAGATGGAACTGCAAAGGGTGGAGTCGTGTTTGCACTTGCCAAAAAGTTATCCCTTCCCATTCGCTTTATCGGTGTGGGTGAAAAGATAGATGACCTAAGACCGTTCAATGCAAAAGAATATGTCGATGCTCTATTCTCTGAATGAGCCCTCTCGTTAATTTAGATTTTTATATACCAGGCCACCGGCATGATCAAATTTGATAACGTCAGCAAACGTTATGCCGATGGTCAGGATGCGCTGTCTGATATTAGTTTCGAAGTGAGTCGCGGCGAATTCGCTTTCATTACCGGACACTCTGGAGCCGGCAAGAGCACACTGCTAAAACTTATCTTAGCTATGCAAACACCCAGCTCAGGGCAATTAATTGCAAACGGTGTAAATCTAAATCGAGTTTCTGCAAAGCAAATTGCTCACCATCGCCGCCAGATCGGTACCGTTTTTCAAGACCATCAGCTCCTCCACGATCGCAGTGTCTACGACAATGTTGCGCTCCCTTTAGAAATTTGTGGCTATCAACCGAAAGATGCTGCCCGGCGCGTTAGAGCTGCTCTGGACAAAGTTGGCTTGTTGAAGAAAGAGAAGAGCTTTCCCGAAGCTCTCTCGGGGGGAGAACAGCAGCGAGTGGGAATCGCACGGGCGGTCGTTAATAGACCTAGCATTATCCTAGCCGACGAACCCACCGGAAATTTGGATCCAGGGCTATCGGCAGAAGTCATGAATGTATTCCAGCAGTTTCAAAGTGTCGGGGTGTGCCTTTTGGTTGCGAGCCATGACGCAGCACTCATAGAGCGCTTGAACTGCAGAACGTTAGTGCTCGAAGGCGGGAAGCTGCTAGCAGACCAGAAACCTAGGCCACTGGCATGAGTGCCACTAAGCGCCGCACTGAGAACCCGAATCATCCGCGAGTGAAGCGCAACACGCGCGCAGGACAGACCGAATCATTTCTAGATCTAGTAAGACTCCATCGACGCGTTGCAAGAAGCAGCGCTAGTCGCCTTCTGCAAACGCCGGCATCCACTGCGGTGACGCTCTTCGTAGTCGCTGTAGCCTTACTGCTGCCTGCCCTGATGTTCGGCCTAAACAGCAACCTGGCCAGTCTTCTTGCCGGTTTTCAAGACAGCGCTCAGGTGACTCTCTATCTAAAAGATAGTGTTTCGGAGACGGACGGTCAAGAAGTTAGTAATGGCTTACTAACTCGAATAGATATTGATTTCGCATACTATGTTTCGCCCTCTCAAGCACTAGTAGAGTTTGGCGCATCGACTGGCCTGAAAGATTTGGTCATCGAGATGGCCGCCAACCCATTGCCCGGAGCGATTGTCCTTACTCCAACCGATATCTCGCCTGCAGCTGTAGATGAACTTGCAAGGCAGCTACAAGAACTACCCCAAGCCGATATGGTTCAGGTGGACAACCTCTGGCTGCAAAGATTGGCGGCGATATCGAATCTGGTCAGCGCTATTGGCAGTGTGCTTGCGGTGATCGTAATTCTTGGACTCTTCTTTGTGGTGGGCAATACAATAAAATTGGCAATCGAGAGCCGTAAGGCCGAGATACTAGTGATTAAATTGGTAGGTGGCAGCGATATGTATGCTGCTAGACCTTTTTTATACACAGGCCTCCTCTACGGGCTGGCCGGTGGAATCTTGGCCACGCTGCTTCAAGGCATAGTCTTAGCTACTTTTAATTCGAACTTAGAAGTATTGATGCAGCTGTACGAGAGCGACTTTCAATTGCGCGGCTTCGGGTTAATCAGCTCCTTGCTCATCGTCGCCGTCGGCGCTGCCATTGGCTGGGCGGCAGCACTCATAGCTAGCTTGCGTCATATTCGCGCTATCAACCCCTAGAGCTCTAGCAACACAGCAATTTCTTGCTCGCAGCTCTTGAAATGGGAGAATACAGCCCCATGAATAGGTAGGCATACCTTATAGTTTCAACTCTAAATCCACGTTTTATGAAAGTAATGAGCCAGCACTTAGAAATTTAGCGCTGAAACCTCCGCGAAACCCAGTAAACACGGACATTTGAAAAAAGGTATTATTGGCGGAGTGAAAGTTTGAATGCTAAAATAAGTCCACTAGTCCGTAATCCATCATAG
>CAJXQP010000074.1 GCA_913058275.1 uncultured Gammaproteobacteria bacterium
AGATGTGTATAAGAGACAGCGGAAGTAGCGCCTGGCAAGAAAAAGCCCAGCCCGATCGGTCGTGTCCTTTTTCTCATTATTACCGCACTCTGCTTTGCCTATCTTTACTACAGGCTCAACGGCGCAGCTGCTCGCGAAGGGCTGAGTCTCGTCGAATATATGACACAAGTATTCGCCACAGTAGACTGGATACCGTGGCTTGCACTAATGGTCTGCTACTCGTTGTTCTACTTCGCAATAGATACCCTAGTAGTCACCAAAGCACTAAATTGGTTTGTGGCTGATATCAAATACAAAGACATCATGCCAATCCGCGCCAGCTCTTACATCATCTCTATATTCAATGAGCAGATCGGCAAGGGTGCAATGGCCTACTACCTCAACAAGCGCGATAAGATTCCGGGCTGGGAAGTGGGCTCGGTAATGTTATTCGTGATGTTCTGCGAAATTTACTACCTACTGGTATGGGCTACTATCGGCTTCGCCGTCGGCGGCGATTCTCTACCCGACGTATTCGGCTTGGTCCCCTATATCTCAGCTGTTGCCACTGTATTCTTAGTCCTTTGGATAGCCTATTTTCGAGGGGCGATTCTCCCGAGCAATAATTTCCGAGAAAAAATAGTATTCCACGCCTTTCGTCAAGCCAAGCCCTGGCACTATGGAGCCTTCTTCTTACTTCGCTCACCTGCCCTGTTGGCAGCCATTGTTGTCTACACGATAGCGCTCAACTTGTTCGGCGTTGAAGCGTCTCTAATGACATTGCTACCTTTCTTACCTGTCATCTTCTTCGCTGCCGCTGTTCCAACACCTATGCGCGCCGCTGCGATAACCTTCTGGGTAATCTTGTTCCCCGAAAACGAAGGTCAGATGGCAGCATTCGGTTTCGTTCAGCACAACTTCTTCATACTATTCAATGCCGCTATCGGGCTCGTCTTCTGGCGCAAAGCCCAACGGGATTTGTTCGGTAAGTAATGGCCAATCTTCTCACTGCTATTCGCCTGCTACTGGTTATTCCAGTAGCTATGGCGATAGCAAATGCATCACTATTTGCGAGCTGGTTCTTACTAGCACTCATCGCCATCGCCATAGCTAGTGACTACTTTGACGGCAAAGTAGCCCGCGCCCTTAAGACAGCTTCTGCCCGAGGCATGTTATTCGACCATGGCACGGACTTTATTTTCGTTACCATCGCATTGTTCGCACTCTCTACCATTGGTCTGTCTAGCGCCCTTCTACCTCTATTGATAGTCGTTGCGTTCTCCCAATACGTGCTGGACTCCTACTTCCTATTCAAACAGAAACAACTACGAATGAGCTTTCTGGGGCGCTGGAACGGTATTTTTTACTTCGTACCAATCGTACTCGTCGCCGCTTCTAGGCTCCCAGCTTTCGATCAAGTCCAAGACAATTTCAATCTGATAATTGTTTACTCCAACTATGCGTTAACAATTTCCACCCTTGCTTCTATTGTTGATCGCGCCATCGCACCAATGCTGCAGAAGGAAATTTAGTTTGGCCTTCGTGGGCATAGCGCCGGTTAAACAGCCAATCTGCCTGTCAGTGATCCTTAGTGCGCTCATCTTCACAAGCACAATTCATGGTGCCGAATCAGAATCCTCCCTGTTCCAAGCTATAGATGAAAGATTGGGCTATATGGAAGATGTCGCGGTGTATAAGGCGCAGAATCAAATTCCAGTCGAGGACGTCGGACGCGAGAAGATAGTCCTGTCTAATGCCAAAGAACTCGCGGCGATACATGGGTTGGACCCTGATTCTATGGAGCGTTTTTTCATTGCCCAGGTAAGCGCGGCGAAGGCAATTCAGTATCGCTACTCGGCTGAGCTGCTGACTCGCGAGATACCCACCCGGCCAATAGATCTTCAATCGGACATTCGTCCGGAACTGGATAGGTTGGGTAGTGATATTGTGATGCTCTTCTCCATGACCTTGCAAAGCCGATCGGCAATGGGAGAAGAGAGCCGCGAACGTTTCATGAGCACACTACAGAGTCGGTTTCTCGCCGACGCAGAAAGAGGAGCTCTGTTCGATGCTATGCTAGAAGTGCGACGCAGCCAATAACACAAGTCATCCTGTATTGAACAATTCTTCATGGCAAGGCACACTTAGCCTTCCTTGCTAGTCTTAGCTAGCAATGTACTAAAGAAAAACAATATAAAAACAGATATGTAGATAGAGGACGATCACTATGCCATTCGACATTACTATCACCCTCAGCGACATGGATCTGCAGAAATTTCAGGAAAGCATCGACAAGGGCAAGCTCGCCGTCAACGATCAAGAAAGTGCCGAAGCTATCGAACAAAAGGCCTCCGAGCTGATCGAGCTCGCGACCGGCGGCAATTTGCCAACCTTCGTACACGATCGAATTCTCAAGTTACAGATTCTGCTAAACATGATTAGAGACACAGAGTGGAAACTTACGGAAGCAGAGAGACAGAGTATTCGCGGGGCGCTCTATTACTTCGTCGATCCAGACGACTTGATCCCGGACCACATCCCTGGAATTGGCTTCCTAGATGATGCAATGTATGCGGAGATCATCGTTCAAGAACTTAAAACCGAGATTAAAATGTATCAGGAATTCTGTCAATTTCGAATCTCTGAGGAAAATCGCCAAAGAAATAAGGGCATAGACCCCCATGTCGGACGCGAAGACTGGATCTCTGACAAGCGTACAATGCTCCACGCGCGCATGCGTGAGCGTCGCTCCTTAAGCACTGGAGGCCGTAGCCTTCGTATGCGAATATTTTAGCAAGCTGGAGTTATCCTTGAAAATCAATACAGTCTTCTTTGCTCTTAGTTTCGCCGTACTGCTTAGCTCGTTCCACCCATCCGTGTTGGCGCAGCAATCAGTAGTCCCCATCGACAATGCAATTCGAAGCTCGTTCGATGCAATTTCCTCCGATCCACGCGTCACCGCAGGCCTGATCAGAATACAGGACAGAGAAGCAGAGATGATTCGGGAACAGTTTCGACTAACCGAGATTCCCGCCCCTCCGTTTAAAGAAGAGGTACGAGCCGCCTACTACCTAACATTGATGCAGGATCGTGGCCTCGAAGATGCCTATATCGATAGCGAGGGAAACGCTATCGGAATACGTCGCGGAAACGGTGACGGCCCTACTCTACTCATTGCCGCTCACCTAGACACAGTGTTCCCGGAAGGCGTGGATACCAGCATTGAACTGCGCGGAGGACGCTACTATGCGCCCGGCATAGGTGACGACACCCGTGGTCTAGCTGCCATGCTTTCCATTATCGAGACACTAAACGATTCTGGGATACAGACTCACGGCGATATCATGTTTGCCGCGAACGTCGGAGAGGAAGGCAGAGGTGATTTACGCGGTATCAAGGCAATCTTTCGAGACCATCCCCAGATCGATGGTTTCGTCTCCATAGATGGCGTTCGACTTAGGCGTATTACCACGGGCGGCACGGGCAGCAGGCGCTTCGAATTCCAGTTTAGCGGACCCGGCGGACACTCCTTCGGCGCCTTTGGCCTAGCGAGTGCGATACATGCGATGGGCAGGACTATCAACAAGATAGCTGACTTTGAAACTCCCAGCTTCCCCAAGACTACATTCACCGTTGGCACGGTAGCCGGCGGCACGTCAGTTAATTCAATCGCAGCCGATGCAGTATTCGCTCTTGATATGCGATCTAACGATCGTGAGCAGCTGGCAATTCTAGAAGAACGCGCCAAGGCGGCAGCTATCGAGGCCGTGGCCGAAGAGAATGCACGCTGGGATAACGGAGAAATTAGTGTGGACTTTGTATTGATCGGAGACCGCCCGGCAGGACGAACCGCTACCGAGGATTCACTAGTGCAGGCTGCTGCTCTGGCCTTCGACAAAGTTGGTATTGAATTACAACAGCTGGGTATCTCCAGTACCGATTCGAATGTCCCCATGTCGCTGGGAATTCCAGCGATAACCATCGCCGGAGGTGGCAATGGCGGCGGGGCACACTCCCCCGATGAGTGGTTCGTGCCGACGAACTCCCATGAAGGGCCGCAGACTTCGTTTCTCATCGCCCTGGCCATGGTAGGAATCCAAGGCGTCGACACTGGTCTGCTTGAACAACAGAATCGCTGACTCCTTCAGCCGATCCAAAATGAGGCCGTGCGAACGCGCACTTCCTATGCGCTCAGTCTAACGAGGATTCAACATCTAGGGGCAACTTCTTCTGCGCCCTCTCCTTCTTTTCGGTCAATGCTAACTTACCAAAACTAAGAGGGTATTGGTGATAGAAACGATAGAAGCCCTTCAGACTGAATTCGCTCAACACTTTTTGACTGTAGCCTCTACGCCTGTTTCCGAATTCATCGTAGTCCCTATAACGTAGCGTATGTAACCAGTGCTTGCAGACCGCGAGCCCATGTTCTGACAACGACACTTAACCACTACTGCGAATCTTGAGCAGTTTGTAGTCATCTGAAATCTTTGTAGTAACGAGGTATTCCAGCACTGGGTGTTCCGCTAACTGGGTCTCCAATTGATAATACCATGCTATATGGTAGATGGGATATTCTCTGTGATTCCTATACCAAGTCTCATCCGAGATATAGGCCAGCACCCTGCTATTTTTGATTGCTAAGTTCTTGTCTGGCAGCATTTTCATTGCATCAGCCGTAAGCAACATATCCGGGTTTTCCAACGCCGAACGCTCGCTGCCGGTTAGGTGAATAGCAGGATCGAACAACTCGAAATAGCCTAGCTCTTGGGTACCGATCTTCTTGCGTAGCTCGTTGAAGGATTCGAAGCCTCTGAAGTCGGGTAGTTTCATGCCGCCTTTCCTAGCGGATCTCTTCTAGAATCGTAGAGAGGCGCTTTTCGGCATCCGTCACTACAACAAATTCAACGCGCCGCGATCGCCGCGCATCCTCTTGCAGAATTAACTGAGAGGATGATATTGATCAAGTCGGAGACCGTAGCCAGCTTTGCAACGCTGCCGGAATCTTTCCTAATCGAAGACCAGGTATTGCGCAGCCTGATACTCAAGCCGCCCAATATCCCAACGATTGAGGACCACACTGCTACGCCCAATCCATCTATCATTATTGGAACGTTGGCCTTTATATCTGCGCTATCGAAGCGCATCAAGCCAAACGCGATACCCAAGAAGGTACCGAAGATACCGAAACTAGTCAGTATGGAGGGTGCGCTGCGCACGGTCTGCGCCGAATAACTAGGCCCCGTGGAAATAGGCGGTAAGTAAGAGCATGAAGCCTATTAGGCCCCAAATTAAATAACTCAAATTAGTTAATTCAGTCATTCTCTTTCACTTACGCAACCGCTGCTCGCCTACACTCTCTGCATTGAAATCAAATTTTAGCATCCGATAAAAAACCCGCTGTGAAGCGGGTCTCAATGTAGGGACAACTCAAAAAGGTCAAATAACTAGGCTGCTGCCCTATTCTGCGTCCGCACCCTTGCGCAGATGACCGTAGATGAGCTCCTCTGTAAATTCAACGCATTTGAATTCAAGTAGCTGCATATTTTCATCTAGTCTTCTGTAGAGCGGGAACTTCAACGTCCACGCTTGCGTATAGACATTCGGATCCTCTAGCGTTGCCTCGTACATGAGGGTGTTCGGCCCCACATGTGTGTAACGCTCAGTTACTCGCAGCGCATCGCTGTGATGATTGCCTGCACGATCTAACCATGTGTCAGGCACTTGATCAGTTACATCAATGACCAAGCTATCTCCTTCGAAATGTCCGCGAGAATGCCCCATCCAGCTAAATATCGGTGCCTCGAAATCGGGGCGATCCATATAAACAATACGGCTCGCACTAGCAAACTCATAAGCCATAACAACATGCTCTGGAGACTGAATAATCTGGAAAGGAAACGGCAGATAGGTTGCTCTAGGCACACCCGGCATATAGCACTTCACCACTGGATCTAACGCCAACCAGTCCGCCTTATTCTCCTGCTGCTTCGCGCGAGCCTCGGAGGTATAAGGAATACTTCCACCCTCGACGATGCCCAATCCAGCAGGAATTGCCCCTATCGCCCCTAATTCAACGAGTGGGCTAAAGCCCGCCGCATGTGGCTCTATATTCCAATGCGCACTGCCGATTGCCTGCCAAATACCGTTGAAGTCTGGTTTTTGATCAGCGGTTCTTGGTACAAAATCACCCTCTGCGGCTACGCTGATAGAGCTAAGCATCACTAAAAGTGGTGCCGCTAGCAGTGCATAAAAGCGCGATTTTAGACCGTTTTTTGCCAAATAATCTGTCATTTTTAACTCCCATATTCTTGTTTTCAGCTACCATATCACTTTCAGGAGAGCAGCCAAATCCTAAATAGTAAGTAATATTGCGAATCTGACGGTTTCGTGTTGACAGCAGTGCTACGCTCAGCTAAATATTCAACATCGGAAATACTCAACTCCTCAAGCAATTCTGGAGCTAACAGGTGCAAACCTTCGTACTGAAATGGGAGGCTTCATCGGTTCGATTCTTGCCTAAATATGATTGCCACATAATGAATAGAGCCTCACAAAGAAGGGTTGGATAAACTGGAAACACTCGCCAGACTCGAAGAAACAGCACTAAGCATACTGATGCGGGAATCAGGAGTCGCGTTCTTCAGTTCACTGACCCTGCATTCGCTCGCTATGGCGTTCGTCGTGGGAATAAATTTCGCGGTCGCATTGCGACTCGTGGGCGTCGCGCCTCGGCTAGAGATATCAGCCCTAAGCCGCTTCTACGTAATTCACTGGTACGCTGCAGCCCTGATATTCATCTCCGGGGCCGCCCTGCTGCTCGCGTACCCGGCCAAGGCACTTACCAATCCAGTGTTCTATATAAAGCTTTGTGCAGTAATTATTGGCCTGCTGATAAGCAAACGCTTTCAAAGTACATTCACAAATAAACCTGAGGCCTCTATCGACCGCACCTCCATCAAACTCGCCTATCTCTCTATCGCGCTATGGATAATTACGTTAACCGCTGGGCGATTCCTCGCCTACACCCACAGCACCCTTCTTGCTTCGCGATTTTATTGAGCAGCCATGATTGATTTTCTACTTAATTTCTCGCAGGCAACAGGCATTTATGCCTTCATGAATTCGCCCTGGGGTTGGCCTATCGCTGAGTCCATCCACTTCTTCGGCCTGTGTTTGCTAATCGGAACCGTCGGTTTATTCGATCTACGAATGATGGGTTTTGCGAAGAAGATTACGCTATCCGAGCTGCACCGATTGATACCCATAGGAGTAGCCGGCTATTTATTAAATGTGATTACTGGCACCATGTTCCTAAGTACCGCCCCAGATCAATATCTCCACAACCCTGCTGTGCAATCAAAACTATTCTTCATGCTGATCGCCGGTATTAATATGCTGTTTTTCTATGCGACCACAGCCTCAGATGTTAAATCTGGAGCTGGCGCTTCACCGGTAATTCTACGCGCCAAAATCATGGCCGGTGTCTCCCTCGCTTGCTGGTGTGCTGTAATAGTTTGCGGCCGGCTTATAACTTACTATCGCCCTCCCTATCACTGGTGCCTATGGTGTTAGTAGGGCAGTTAAGTTCGCGTTCTAATTGAATTTTCGACTGATCTGAATTAGTCTTCCTGCGCTTGTTGGAGTACTGATTATTTAACACAGCAACAAATCTGTAGTAACACTCTCACCGTAGTGTAAACATTAACTAGTCAATGGCTCAAAATGAAACTTCGATCAGAACATTCCATCGGGATATTCCACATCCGCATCAACTGGTTATTCGCAGTCTGCGTGTTTATGACCGCCACCGCCTTTGCCCGGCTCGGCTTGTGGCAACTTGATCGGGCCGCAGAAAAGGTCGAAGCACAAGCTGCCCTAGTAATTGAATCCAGCTTGAATGCCGCCCCGATCGAGAGCATCCCGGCAGGGCATTTGCATCGTGCAAACCTAGAATTACAGAACCGACATGTCTCAATGAAGGGAGAGTTTGTGAATGACCGAGCTATCCTCTTATTGGCCGAATTCTTTCAGGGGATGATTGGCTACGGAGTGGTGACGCCATTTCGGCTCGAAAGCAACGATCAACTCATTCTGGTCAACCGGGGATGGACCACGGGTATCCTGCCGCCGGATATCCCGCCGGATCTGCGCCCTGTATCCGGGCCAGTGGAGATTACCGGCCAGATCTTCGTACCCCTCGAAAATGCGCGGGTCCTTGCTAGCCAGATCGATGCTTCGATCTGGCCATTGAGTATGCGCAGCCTGGAAATCGACGTAATTGCCGATATTATCGATGAACCGTTGTTTCCCTTCGAAATTCGACTCACTGAAGATCAAGATGGCGTGCTTGTGCGCCATTGGCCTGCCGTGAATGCGGATGTTAACCAGAACTTATCTTATTCAGTTCAATGGTTTAGCCTCGGTTTGTTAGTTCTTTTCGCAAGTTTACTTGCCAGTAGCAACCTCTGGGCGCTACTGCGCGGCAGCAAGCCTTAGAACGGTAATACGTCCCTTATTGCTCTAGAACTGACTGGTTTCGGAATATTTCGAAAAATGAACCGATTTTCAGCTTGTTAGCAGAATTGAGTTACTGATTATTCGATCTATTCAACGTCTAGAACAATTCAACTACAAGCCGAATAATGCTATCGTTCGTTGGTTATCCAACAAGCACTGAATTCAATTTTTACACTCAATAGATTTACGATCGAACGAGCTATGAGGAGTAGCAAACTATGCGAATAATTTCAGCCAAATCACTGCTGAGCGGTATTGCAGTAGTAGCAGTAATGTCCATTCCTGGTCTATCGCTGGCACAATCCAGTGAAGTTACATTCCACAAGGATATAGAGCCAATTCTACAGCGCAGCTGTCAGAACTGTCACCGAGACGGTGGCGCCGGACCTATGCCTCTAGTGACTTATGATCAAGTTGCTCCATTCGCTGGTTTGATCGAGTACAAGACAGCTCTACGTGACCGTGCAGGCGCCATGCCTCCTTGGTACATGGAGAAGGACATCGGTATACAGGAATTCAAAGATGACCCCTCTCTAAACGATGAAGAGTTAGCACTAATTTCGACTTGGGCACGCAGCGGCACACCTAAGGGCAGCACAGCTGACGCTCCACAAGCTTTAGTTTTCGATGACAGCTTGAAGTGGAAGGCCGGTGAGCCTGATCTTGTTGTTGTTATGAACGAAGTCACCAAACTAGCCGGCACGCCTGATTGGTGGGGTGAGATCGATTACATTCCTACAAATTTAGAAGAAGATCGCTACGTTAAATCTGTCGAAGTCGTCGAAGTAAATGATGTCAACAACCAGGCCGGCACTGGCCGAGATACTGTCGGTGGAGCATATATCTTCCACCACATGATCTGGGGCACAGCGATGCTTGACGAAAATGGCGAACGTGGTTCTGCAATTTCGCTTCCATGGCCTGTACATGAAGTTGGCAGAAACGCTGACATCTTCGACCAAGATGCTGGCCGCCTTCTGAAGGCCGGGTCATCCATCGTTTCCGACTCCGTGCATATGCACTCCAACGGTCGTGATACGACTGCTCACATGGAAGTAGGTTTTCGTTTCCATCCCGTCGGTTATGAGCCCAAGTATCAGAACGCTTTTATCGGTTTAGGCAACGGTGTAGACATCAGCATTACTGGAAACACCAAAGACCAAGAACTTCACGCCTATACTGTACTAAATCAGCACACCAAGGTTGTGACCTTCGAACCACACCTGCACGCTCCGGGCGAACGCATGTGTCTCGAGGCAATATGGGGCTACACGGTAGAAACCCTTTCTTGCGTAGGCTACGACCACAACTGGGTACGCGGCTATCCTTACGCAGAAAACGCAGCACCCCTGCTGCCTAAGGGCACTATCCTGCACATCGTCGGCTACATGAACAACACGGAAACTAATCCGAACGTTCCTGATCCACGCAACTGGCAGGGTTCTGGTAACCGCTCTGTGACGAACATGTTCATCGATTTAGGCATTCGCGTTACTCTAACTGATGATCAGTTCTTCGAAGCTATGGAAGAAAGGCGTCAGGCACTCAATCTGGGCCCGAACGATCACGTGATCGGCTGTCCTCTTTGCTTAGCACCTCTAGTTGCTCCTGTAGCCGAGGCTGATAGCACCGATGCAAACGACGTTGCAGGAAATTAATTGAGGTTGTAGTAGAAATATGAGCAAGCATATTAGTGTAGCAATCAGCAGAGTGAACACTCTGCTGATTGCAGTTTTTTTGTTAGGCACTTCAAGCGTGGTTGTCGCTGATACTTTTCAGTATGGGCAACACGTTGAACCGGCCTACGAAGGCTGGCGCCCCAACGCCGATGGCACGTTCAGTTTCATGTTTGGTTACATGAACGAAAACTGGACAGAGCAGCCAGATGTAACAATTGGAGAGAGTAACTCTTTCTCTCCTGGGGATGCCGATCGAGGTCAACCAACCCATTTCCTTCCGCGTAGAAATCGTTTCACGTTTGAGGTCGTCGTACCTTCCGATTGGGGCGAGCGAGAGCTGGTTTGGACCCTGAACGTCAACGGAGTCGAGCGCAAAGCGTATGCGACACTAAAAGACGATTACCTTGTAGATAACATGGTTATCGCCTCAGAAACCGGTTCATTGGGTGCTGGCACTAGCAGCCCTGAATCCCGAGCTAACACCGCGCCCACTGTGACAATACAAGGTGATGATATGCGCACCGCACAAGTTGGCGAGGAGATAAACTTCGTAGCTCAAGTTATCGACGACGGTCTCCCTGCAGCTCGCAGAGAGAGCACCATCGAAGCAGGCGCTCTTATGCGTCGGATGATGCGCCCTCCAACACGCATC
>CAJXQP010000075.1 GCA_913058275.1 uncultured Gammaproteobacteria bacterium
CTCTCTATTCGTCGGCAGCGTCAGATGTGTATAAGAGACAGGCCTATAACGGACCGACAAGTTAGTGAGTTTGTCTGCGCAGATCCCCTCGCCCAGCGCCTCATGAATTCGAAGTTGGCCATTGCCGGGCAGCATGACTTCGCCTGCGACGGGCAATTCCGGCATAAGATCTAACTCGATTGTATCTACAACGCGATCGAGCTCCGCTGAGTCCAATACATACACATTCTCACGAAAGCAAAAGATCTGAAAACCCTCCGCTATAAATTGACCGCTAGCACCCGGCAAAACCTCCTTGCTCAGCTGCTGCAGCTGATTCCAACCCAGCTCCTTCGCGCCTAGGCTTGCAAGCCAATGACGCAGAACATTGCGCCGCCTTGGCTCCGGCAGCGCTAACAGTTTTTCCCTGCTGGCAATTGATTTCACTTCCCCGGTTATCTGCAGTAAGTCGATCGCAGCTAGCTCCTGAAGCAAGACCTCGCTCTCGTTGGCGAGCACTACCGATTTCGACCAGCTCTGCCTAAACTCCGGCCAACGCGCCTCGATAAGTGGCAACAAACTGTGACGACAGTAATTCCTATCAAAGCCCTCATCTTTGTTCGAGTGATCCTCTACCCAGATAAGCTGCTCAGACTCAGCGTAGTTTTGGAGTTCTTCTCGGTCTATATCCAATAGTGGACGCAGCAGTCGGTTCGCTCCCAACACTCGGCTTCGTGGAATTCCACTGAGCCCACGACTCCCAGAACCGCGAATCAGGCGCAGCAAAAGGGTTTCCATCTGATCGTCGCGGTGGTGAGCCAGTAGCAGCTCCTCATCAATCAATAAGGCAGCCTCGAATTCGCGATAGCGAGCCTCTCTGGCAGCATTCTCTAGGCCTGAGCTAGCTGATATTTCCACCTTGGTACTAGTGAACTCTACGTTTAGTTTTGCACAGAGATCTAAACAGTGCATCTCCCAGCTGAGAGCCTCACCCTGCAGTTGATGATTGATATGAAGTGCACGTAACTGAAAATTCGCGCCGGACTGATCGCGCAGTTTTGCCATCGCATGCAAGAGCACGATAGAGTCCAAGCCTCCGCTCAATCCGATTAGAAATTTATGCGCGAAGGCAAACTCATTCAGAGCTGCTTTTAGCTTGTCATGGAGTCTTTGGGGAGAATAGTTCATGGCCTGCAGGCATAGCAACGCTATGGTTTGGTCCATTCATAATAGAGGGAGGATTTCCGCCTCCCCAGTCAATTATTGCTGTATTACATCTTCACGCGAGCCCGCAACAATCAGGCAATTAGCTAGATATACCGTAGCTCATCAGTCGCTTATAGCGACGCTCCACCAGTTCATCAAGGCCCAAAGTCGTCAGGCGATCTAGCTGCTCTATTAGCTCGGCCTTAATACTTGCTGCCGTCGCAGCGACGTCTCTATGCGCACCACCTAGCGGCTCCGGTATTGTGTGATCGACAATGCCTAGCTCTTCTAATCGCTTAGAAGTCACACCCATAGCTTCTGCAGCGGCGGCTGCATGATCGGAAGACTTCCACAGAATGGTCGCACAACCCTCGGGGGTTATAACCGTATAAGTCGAATACTGCAGCATATTAAGCTGATCAGAGACGCCGATAGCAATAGCGCCACCAGAGTTTGCCTCACCGGTAACCGTCGCAATGAGTGCCGTTCTTGCGTGCGACATCATCGCCATATTAACGGCGATTGCTTCGTTAATTCCACGCTCTTCCGAATCCATTCCCGGATAAGCGCCAGGTGTATCTATAAAGCTCAATACAGGAAGCCTGTATTGTTCTGCGAGCAGCACCAGTCGCCTCGCCTTTCTATAACCTTCCGGTCTAGGCATGCCAAAATTGTGCCTAACTTTTTCTTTTGTTCCTCTACCCTTCTGATGACCGATTACCACAACTGGACGACCATCTATCTTTGCCAACCCACCGATTAGAGCCTGATCGTCGGCGAACAGACGATCACCATGTAACTCATCGAAGTCTGTAAAGATGTGCTCGAGATAATCGAGCGTATAAGGTCGCAGCGGATGACGCGCGACTTGGGATATCTGCCACGAAGAGAGGTTCGAATATATTTTCTCAGTGAGCTTCGTGCTCTTATCTTTGAGGTTCTGAATTTCTTCGCCGATATTCAACTCATTGTCACTGCCCACCAATCTCAGCTCACTGATCTTGGCTTCTAACTCCGCAATGGGTTGTTCAAAATCTAGATAATTAGGATCCATACTGCTCTCAACTTTTCCTGCTAGCTTGATTGTCAATGCTGTCTATTTGTAACTTAACACTACTTTGTCTTTGCCGTACTCCATCCGCAAACGCTGAATGAGGTCATCAGCGGGCGACACGACCCAATCTTGACCCAGCATTATACACCCTATGGAGTCAGCACGCTGATAGCGCACCATGACCTGACATCCCTCCCCTTCGTCCTCCGCGCCCCCCACTTCTAAAACATCGGCTGGTTTACGGTAAGGCTCGAGGATGCGCGCGAGGTGCTCGCAGAAATCGTTGCCCAGCGACTCCGATTGGAGATTCAATGCCACGCGATGTGCATTACGTTTACGCGCTTGAGATAATGTCATTACGCTCTTGCCACGGCCGCGCATACCGCCGCTATAGTCATCAATGCTTACGGCGCACTCCACCACCATGATCACATCTTTGACCAGAGTCTCTCGGTACTTCTCATATTCTTTTGCAAACAAGGAGAACTCAAAGCGTGCGGAGCTATCGTCCAACACTAGGAAGGCTATGGTATCTCCTGCCTTGTTCTTCATAGTACGCATGCTATGCAGTACACCAGCAATCGTCTGTGGCCCTCTCTCTGGCCTCAAATTAACCAACCTATTCTTTGTAATATGGGAAAGCTCATCCAAGAATTCGTCGATAGGATGACCTGACAGCCACAAACCCAAAGTGTCCTTCTCTACCTTGAGGCGATGCTGTTCTGCCCAGGCGCGAACTGTAATGTTAGAGGCGCTGAGATCAGCATCTTCTGTGCCTGCCGGTGCAATCTCGCCAAACATATCCTCAACGCCACTGGCCTGATTTCGACTAGATTGCTCAGCTGCCTGCATGGCCTGTGGCAAAAGTGCCGAGAGTAAGGCGCGAGCATAGTCGAGATCACCCTCCACCATGTTGTCCAGAGCGCCGGAGCGGACCAAGGCTTCCATGGTGCGCTTATTGACGTTCTGTGTATCCACTCGCTGGCAGATATCCAATAGATTCGTAAACGGTCGCTCTTCTCTTGCGGCGAGAATACCGCCAACAGGCCCTTCCCCCAAACCCTTGATGGCACCGAGACCGTACACAATCTCGCCCTTCTCGTTTACCGTAAAATTAAACTGACCACGATTGATATCCGGAGGCACTATGACCAGCTTCATCGAGCGACACTCGTCGATCAAGGTTACAATCTTATCGGTATTCTGCATTTCAGCCGTGAGCACCGCCGCCATGAAGCAGGCTGGGTGATGCGTCTTCAGCCATGCCGTCTGATAAGAGACTAGCGCATACGCTGCCGAGTGCGACTTGTTAAAGCCATACCCTGCAAACTTCTCCATCAGGTCGAAGATGGAGGCTGCTAAGTCAGCATCGATCCCTCTCGCCTCGGCGCCGGTTTGGAACAAGCTGCGCTGCTTCGCCATCACTTCTGGGTTTTTCTTTCCCATGGCCTTACGCAGAATATCTGCGCCAGCCAGTGAGTAGTTCGCGAGAACCTGGGCGATCTGCATCACCTGTTCTTGATAAAGAATTACCCCGTAGGTATTTCCTAGGACCGGCTCCAGCTCCGCGTGCGGATAGACCACCTGTGTACGACCGTGCTTGCGATCGATAAAGTCATCCACCATGCCCGACTGCAATGGACCGGGCCGGAATAAGGCCACTAATGCAATGATGTCCTCGAAGCTACTTGGCACCTGCCGCTTAATCAGGTCCTTCATTCCGCGAGATTCGAGTTGAAAAACCGCCGTTGTCTGTCCCTTCTGCAACAGTCTATATACACGCTCGTCGGTTAGAGGCAGCATTGTGATATCGACAAGTGGCTCGCCTTCATCCGCCCTAGCGTTAATCATCTTCACAGCACAATCGATGATGGTTAGGGTACGCAGCCCGAGGAAGTCGAACTTCACTAGACCTGCCGTCTCCACATCGTTCTTATCGAATTGGGTAACTAGGCCTTCACCAGATTCGTCGCAATACAGCGGTGTGAAGTCCGTTAACTTCGTAGGCGCAATTACCACACCACCTGCATGCTTGCCGACATTGCGAGTTATCCCCTCAAGCTTGTAGGCCATTTCCATGATTTCCTGCGCGTCCTCATCAGAATCGACGAATTCGCCCAGCTGCGGCTCAATTTCAAACGCTTTCTTCAGAGTTATGCCGGGCTCGAAGGGAATCAACTTCGAAAGTTTGTCAGCCAGCATATAAGGCTTGCCCTGCACCCGAGCCACATCACGCACTACCGCCTTCGCCGCCATGGTGCCGAAGGTAATGATCTGCGATACCGCATCTTTGCCGTACAGCTCAGCTACGTGCTGTATAACGCGGTCGCGACCCTCAATACAAAAATCCACATCGAAGTCGGGCATAGACACCCTTTCCGGATTGAGAAAGCGCTCGAACAGCAAATCGTATTTAAGCGGGTCTAGGTCGGTAATTCTCAGCGCATAGGCGACAATGGAACCTGCACCCGAGCCACGCCCTGGCCCGACAGGTATATCGTTGTCTTTGGACCACTGAATAAATTCCATCACGATCAGAAAATAGCCCGCGAAGCCCATCTGGTTGATGACGCCCAACTCAAACTCCAAACGCTCCCAGTAGGGCTTCTCGACGTCTTTCGTCTCATAGTCGTCGCCATAGAGGCTACGCAGTCGTTCTTTCAGACCGTCGGAGCTCAGCTCGGAGAAATACTGTTCCATACCCATGCCTTCAGGTACGGGATAGTTCGGCAAACAGGGCACGTCTAGTACCAATGACAGATTGCAGCGTTTTACGATTTCCCAGGAGTTTTCCAGCGCCTCAGGAATATCGCTGAACAGCTCCGCCATCTCATCGCGGGTCTTTAAGTACTGCTGGTCGGTGTAATTGTGAGGTCGTCTCGAGTCATCTAGAGTGCGCCTCTCATTGATGCACACACGCACCTCGTGTGCATCGAAATCATCCTGATCGATGAAGCGCACATCATTAGTTGCGACTACTGGCGAGTTCGTCTGGATAGCCAGCGCGACAGCCGCATCGATGTAGTCTTCCTCATCTGCTTTGCCTACGCGCTGCAACTCTAGATAGAAACTTTGCGGAAACAATTCCTCCCATTCAGCCAGCAACTGCTTCGCTAAGTCTTTTTCATCTGCCAGGAGTGCTAGTCCGATATCGCTGTTCTGCGCACCCGATAAAGCAATCAGGCCTTCGACACGTCCTACTAATTGTGACTTGCGTACAGACGGCTCACTCTGACTCGGATTCTCGGTGTACAACTCAGAGATAAGCTTAGTCAGGCTAAGGTAGCCGACCTCGTTCTTGACCAATAGCACAAGGCGAGTCTGTTTCGACCCGTCGTCGCTCTCGACCAATACATCACAGCCACAGACGGGCTTGATGCCGGCATTGAGGGAGGCGGTGTAAAATTTAATAAGGGAGAACATATTCGCCAAGTCGGTAACAGCAACCGCCGGCATTGAATTCTTGCGAAGTCTCGCGATGAGAGGCTTGATGGTAACGATACCATCATTGATTGAAAATTCGGTGTGAAGTCTGAGGTGCGCGAAGGGCTGATTAGGCAAGTTTTCAGACATTTAACAATCTAATTATCGAGTGGCGAAGAAGGCTCCAATATACCTTTTTTTGATTGAGAACGGGACAAAAGTTTACCCGCTTTCTGATGCTTTCAGAATCCTCGCGACGGGCGCGAATGTGCGCCTATGAATAGGCGTTGCCCCAAGAGATTTCAGCGCTGCTAGGTGCGCCGGTGTTGGGTATCCCATATTACTTGCAAAGCCGTAGCCCGGGTATTGCAGATCTAGCTCCTGCATCTCCTTGTCGCGAGTCACCTTCGCAATAATCGAGGCAGCTGAGATGCTCGGGACTAAAGAGTCGCCTTTGGTTACAGCCTCGCAGGGGTACTTCCATTTCGGGCAGCGGTTACCATCGACGTAGACGAACTCGGGCTGAATCTTCAAGCCTGCGACTGCCCTACTCATTGCCAGCATGCTCGCATGCAATATATTGATTCTCTCAATCTCTTGCACTGATGCTCTACCTACCGCGTAGCAGTGCGCGCTCCTCACGATGGCATCGAAACATACTAGCCTCTGCTTGTGGGACAACTTCTTCGAGTCTGCTAGACCGCTGATGGGTTTTGCGGGATCGAGTATCACGGCAGCGGCGACCACGTCCCAGGCCAATGGCCCACGGCCCACTTCATCGGTGCCCGCTATCAACATATAAGGTTCGCTAGCTGGAGAAAAAGGGGGCTCTCTCGTCATTTACTGACTACTATCTTTCTCTATAAGAGCTGCTACGGCTTGCGCAGCCGCCGAGGAGGCATCCAGGCGAAGGCTCTTATGTATTTGCTCAAAATCCCGCATTAACGCTTCGTGATCCTCTGCACCAGTCATATGCCCAACTATCCCTTCCCCGATTTTCTTCGCGGTGAGGTCATGCTGAATATATTCGGGCACCAGCTGCCGTCCGGCGAGAAGGTTTGGCAAAGCAACATAAGGGATCTTCACTAAGCGCGAGGCGATGGCAAATGTGATTGCTGCGAGTTTATAACCGACGATCATGGGCCGTCTTAACAGCAACACCTCCAAAGTGGCGGTACCAGAAGACAGCACAACCAAATCCGCCGCACTGATCGCTGCGTGAGAGTCGTCGACCAAAATAAATTTTTCACCTGGCATTATTGACTCTTCGCGAAGTAGCGCATCGATCTGCGCTTTGTTCGCCGCACTGCTGGTCGGAATTAGAAACTTTAGCTGCGGACACTGCGTTAGCGACTCCATCGCTGCCGCAAGAAATACCGGCGCAAGGCGCTTGATTTCACCGCTGCGACTACCTGGCATTAGAGCAACTACATCGTCATCTAGATTGAGTCCGAATTGCTCACGTGAAGAGAGCTTATTATCTTCGAAACCGATGGTATCTGCCAATGGATGACCTACACACTTAACGTCGACACCATGTTGTGTATAGACCGGTGTCTCAAACGGAAACAGGGTCAGCATTAAATCTACTGCCCGCTTCACTTTATGGATTCGTTTCTCTCGATAAGCCCAAAGGCTTGGACTTACATAGTGAACCGTTTTGATGTTATTGATCTTCAGCTCTTCTTCTAATTTCAGATTGAAGACAGGGTAATCGATACCGATGAAAACGAGCGGACGCCTCTTGACATATAACTCTCTCAAACGTTTCTTCAATGCGTAAAGCTCGGGCAATCTACCCAATGGCTCGACGAAGCCCATTACCGAGATCCGCTCCATATCTACAAGCGAATTAAATCCGAGCGCAATCATATCGGGGCCACCAACACCCACGAACTCCGCATCTGGGTAAATTTCGCGCAAAGCGGAAATCAGACCAGCACCCAGAATGTCTCCGGATTTTTCGCCAGCAACAATTCCGATTAGAGGGGCATTGCTCATAGTTTGAGGTATCGTGATTAGTGACGTTCGTAATGCTCGTTGCTTTTTCTACTTACGCTACCCGCTGACAAGTGAGCCTATGACGAAGTGAGACAGATATTTTAGCGGTGTATGCCTTTCTTCGAATTCTCCAACGAATCGATGAGAAGTTGCAGCGCATCACAATCTTCACGCATGATCTTCAATTGTGCTATCGCATCCTGCAAAGAGTGACCACGCATATAGATAACCTTATATGCTGTACGTATTTGCTTGATAGTAAGCTTATCGAAACCGCGACGCTCCAAGCCGATAGTATTAACCGCCCTCACCTGTGCAGGCTGGCCGCTAACAATCATATACGCAGGCACATCGTGATCGATATGCGTCACGCCACCGACCATCGCGTGAGCGCCGATCTTCAGAAATTGGTTCACACCAGCATAACCACCGAGAATGGCCCAGTCGTCAACTTCAACGTGTCCTGAAATTCCCACGTTATTGGCGAAAATCGTGTTGTTTCCTACCATGCAATCATGAGCGATGTGCACATAGGGCATAATTAGGTTGTCGCTACCGACTTTGGTTAGACCGCCACCGAATCCCGTTCCACGGTGCAGGTTAGATCCTTCGCGCAGGATATTATTGTCGCCAATCTCCAGCCACGTTTCTTCTCCTTTGAACTTCAAATCAGCGGGATCTTCGCCGACGGAACTAAATTGGAAGATACGATTGTTTTTGCCGATTTTCGTATTCGCGCGAATCATCACGTGAGAGTCGATGACAGTGCCAGACCCAATTTGCACATTCGGCCCCACAATAGTCCAAGGACCAATCGTTACATCAGAATCTATTTCAGCTTTAGGATCTATCCGGGCGCTGGAATCAATCGACATCCACCTTCCTCTCTGCACACATGATGGTCATTGTTCCTACTAGCTCTTCACCAACTGATGCGCGGCAGGCAAACTTATAAATACCGCGCCTATTGGTAACGATTTCGGCCTCTAGAGTGAGACGGTCGCCTGGAACTACTGGTCGTCGCAAGCGCACATTGTCGGCTCCCACGAAATAATAGAGGTAACCGTCCTTCGGTTTCTTTTCCTTGCTCTTGAATCCCAGCACGCCAGCAGCTTGAGCCAGCGCCTCGATGATGAGCACACCTGGCATGATAGGCTGATTCGGAAAGTGCCCGTTGAAGAATGGCTCATTCACGGTAACATTCTTGTAAGCCACTATAGACTTACCTGGGTCCATCTCAGTCACTCTATCCACCAGCAGGAAGGGATAGCGCTGGGGGAGATATTCTTTAATTTCTTCGATGCTCATTAACATGTGCGGTTCTCTAGTCTGCCTCGCGCGCGGGTCAATGCGCGCCAGTTTCATTGTAATTTCAGCGACTTCTTTTATGAAGCTCGATCTTAGATCTTACTGACCTACTGCTTATCGGTCGAACTCTCAATTTCTTTCAATCTCTTCGCGATGCTATCTAGTTGCTGGAACCGAATCGCATTGCGCTTCCACTGCGAAGTCTTCGCTTGGATTGTACCTGTAGAGTACATGCCGGGCTCAGGAATTGACTGACTCACCAGTGACATGGCACTCACCTGCACCTTATCAGCAATGGCTATATGGCCCACAACTCCGGACCCGCCACCCATGATGCAGTATTTGCCTATTGTCACGCTGCCGGCAATGCCAGCGCAGCCACAGATTATTGTGTGTTCACCAATCTTGCAGTTATGGCCGATCTGAACCTGGTTATCGATCTTCACGCCGTTACCGATTTCAGTGTCTTCGAGGGCGCCCCGATCTATCGTACTGCCGGCCCCGATCTCAACATCGTCGCCTATTTTAACTCCGCCCAGCTGATGAATTTTAACAGACTTACTGCCATCAAATGCAAAACCAAACCCATCGGCGCCGACTACTGAGCCAGAATGAATCTTTACGTTCTTTCCTAAGACAACGCCGTGATAGAGAGTTACATTGCTATGCAATTTACAGGCTTTGCCTAGACTCACATTCTCACCTACATAACAGCCCGCACCGATCACAACGTCGTCGCCCAGCGACACGTTGGCTGCAATTACTGCATTTGCAGAGATGCTGACATTTTTTCCGAGCACGGCAGAAGCATCCACACTTGCGGATTCATGAACGCCAGTAGGGGGTAGTGGTGAATTATCGAATAGCGCTGTCGCTTTCGCGAAAGACACATAAGGGATGCGTGTCACAAGTTTGTTGCATGGACAGCTATCTAGATATTTTTCATCGATGAGTATCGCAGACGCCTTACTATTTTTTAGTTGGCTTACGTAGGAAGGATTGCTTAGGAAACTCAGCTGGCCGGGCTCGGCATTCTGGAGAGCAGCAAGGCCAGTTATTTCGCACTGGCCATCTCCGATTAGTTTAGCGTCTAGCAGTTCTGCCAGCTGCGCCAATGTATATCTTGTTTTATGTGTCACCTGACACTAACCTGATAATGAGGCTTCCTTTACGGCTCAGTCTGCGTATTTTCATTCAATTTTGCAGTTACCTTAGCGGTAATATCCAATACTGGCGCGAAATAAGGAGCACTATCCGAATTGAGGATCAGATCGTAACCGCCCTCTGCGACCACATCGGTAACAGCCTCGGCAAGATCACCTTGCATGCTTTCGAGAAACTGCTGATTCTTTGCCTGCAATCCTGTTTGCACTCTTTCTTGTATCAGCTGCAGCTGAACCTGCAAGTCCTGAGCATTAGAATTCATACGGCTAATTTCTTGTTCGCTCATAACAGCTTCGTTCTGTTGAAACTCTTCACGTAGAGCATTTAGTTGATCAGTAAGCTCCTGAGCTCTTACCTCATCGGTATTAAATTCCTGCTCCAATTCCTCTTGCACGATACGAGCCGCGTCAGAATTGAACAATGCCTGCAATGCATTCAGCACACCTATCTTGGTACCCTGAGCAGCGGCACCTTGAGACACAAGCACCAAACTCAAACAGACAATCAGACTCTTAAATATTTTCACGGTAATTCTCCAATTCTTACAAACACTATTGAGCATGCGCTCAACTAACCATTTACTACTAACACTACACCTGTCTCTTATACACATCTCCGAGCCCACGAGACCGAGGCTGATC
>CAJXQP010000076.1 GCA_913058275.1 uncultured Gammaproteobacteria bacterium
TCTACACCTCTCTATTCGTCGGCAGCGTCAGATGTGTATAAGAGACAGGTATGGCTGATAAAAATCTATAGCATCTTCTTTCCGGCCTGCAATTGTATTTATGTAAGTGCGCCTACCATCTATTGCGCGTAGGAAATCTCGTGCTGACTTGCTAGCACGCTCATCGCCTTGATCGGCTGCTTCAGTTGCCGCCTCTTGTGCAGCGTCGAATTCACGTAATTCTAGACGCGCCCTTGATAAGAACATCAGAGTATCGGAGCGATCACTCAGCTCTCCCTTCACGAGCGCCTCTTCAAACGCCTGTGCAGCTGCCTCATAGTCATGAAGAACATACTGGATATAACCTAGTGTGTCATAGGCATTACCTGTCTCATCAGCCTCTGCCGCGGCTATAGCTGGTTCGAGCGCATTCTCGTATTCACTCGCCATCAAGTGCATCTGCGTTAGGCGAGTTAAGTTCTCCTCATCTGTTTCAACGACCTCCTTCTCCATACCTTCTGCGAGAATCTTGGCTCCAGAGTGGGGAATGTCTATTCCAGCCAAGGATTGTGAGAGATTGATATAACGAGAGTTATCGTCCAGCATCCCTTTCAGGTAATAGAGGTTCAATGCTTGTACACCACGGTCGTCTTCTTCAAGACCTGCGTAGATAGCACTAAGATTCTGCCAGTCGGTCTTGTCGTCGAACAGCACTATCATGGTCTTGGTTAACTCTAGCGCCGATTCGAAGTCTTCAAGCGTGAAGTACAGCCCGTTGAGGTACGAATAGTCATCTCGCTCCAGAGTCTCCCCTTCGCTTAGCACCAGCTCCATTCGACTTATCCAGAATGGTTGCGCCTGCTCGAAATTCTCTAACTGATAATGCGCATAAGAAAGGCCACGAAAAACGATCTCATCTTCTGACTCAGATTGTTCACGCCACATCTCGTAGTTATCGATAGAGCCCTGCCAATCCTCCTCTGAAGCAAAAAGCTGCCCTAAAGAGCGGTGAGTTCGTAAACGAATATCAGCACGCAGAGTCTCAATTAGAAGCATTTGTTGAAAGATGCCAATGGCACCGGGGTAATCTTCCATATTGAGATAATAGTTAGTGTAGAAATTGAGTGTTGTCGATTTCTCGAAATCGTTCATGCGCTCAAAACGACGCTCATACAATTCATCTAAAGCCACTTTAGCACTAGCGTAGTCGGGCTCGTCTTCTTCGTCTTCTGGTTGCATCATTTCCTGAATACTGGAAATAGCTCGCATAACCGCGGGACCAAGAGTACCTGATTGTCTAGCTGTTGGTGGAGCCCGTTGTTCCTCTCCTGCCATTACGTACTGCAGAGGTAGCATAGCCATACTGAGCACAGCTACGAGGATTCCCAGTTTTAATTTATTAAGTAGTCTCATCATTAGTCCTCGAGTTCATAGCGGAACACATACTGAACATCAGTGACCGGCACACCTTGTCCATCGACGACGCGAGGCTGAAACTTAAATCTGCCAGCGGCTCGGATTGAGGAGCGATCGAAAATTGAAGTCGGCTCTGCGTCCACGACTACGATAGTGTCTTCTTCAACATTACCTAGACCATTAACGGTAAAACTTACTAGGCACCATCCTTGAATTCCACGCTGTGCTGCGCGAGTTGGATATTGAGGCGCGATCGCAACAAGTGGTAGCATTTCACCGTCGGTGGCAGAAATCGATGCGTTACTCAACTGTAGCCCGGTATCTATTTCTATTGATGCACGCTCGATATTGAGAGACGGCCCATCGGAAAGACTTACCTGGCGATCTGGAATGTCTTCCACAACTTCGGTGTCGTCCTGAATCGGTTCTGGTTTATCGATTTCTTCGATAACTTCCAGCTCAATTTCAGGCATTGTTGCATCGACAATTTTTACTACAGAAACGCGTTGATCAAGATCTGCACCTGTAGCTATCAATGCCTGCATGAAATAAAACAAACCTAAAGTGATGCCGGCTGCCATTAGCATGGAAACAGCCCATCTGATTATCATCATAGTCTATGCCTCCGCTGAAATTGATACGTCAGTAATATTCGCTTCTCTGGCTGCCCCTAGAATAAGCATTACCTGCTCATTGTCAGCGTCAGCGTCCGCTTGAATTATCACAGCAGAATTTGGGGCATCGGCTAGGCGCAACTCAAAGCGGGAACGAATAAACCGAGGGTCAACCTGATCGCCATCGATCCAGATATCTCCACTGGGACCGATTGCGATAAGTATTAAGTCGCCTTTCTTGCTTTCTGCAGTAGAGGCTTCTGGTCTGGTGACTTCGATACCCGCTTCGGTGACGAACACCGAGGTCACAATAAAAAAGATCAGAAGGATAAAAACAACGTCGAGCATTGGGGTGAGATCAATCTCACCTGCGTCTTCGTCATCCTTCTTTTTCATTAAACCTGATTTCATTATTTCACCTTACTTCAAAGAACTTCGATCAAAATAGTAAATTTTATGGTGGGATTAAGCTCTTTAAAAGAGGCTAGTCCTCGTTGGTAATTAGTCGCTCAATGGTAAATGATCTTCAAGTAGTTCCAAATCGCGGTCTACTTTCGCCTTCAAATAATTAGAAGCGAAAATGCCCGATATAGCACCAACCATGCCAGCCATTGTTGGAATAGTCGCCATAGACACACCGCCCGCCATTGACTTCGCATCACCACCACCAGTAACGGCCATTACGAAAAACACATTAATCATGCCAGTCACCGTACCAATCAGTCCTAGAAGAGGGCAGATTGTTACGAGGACTTCGATGATCGGCAGCGTGTTACGTACATCCAATGAGATTTTGGAAATCATCATGGTGCGAATTTGATGCGCGCTCCATGATTTAGTATCGGCACGCGCGTTCCATGCAGCCAAGGTGTTCTTCACATTGGCTTTATGGGTAGTGTTTAAATACCAGATTCTTTCAAACACAAGCGACCACTTCACTAATAGAAGCATGGCGATGATGTTAAGCACCGGTCCGCCACGCTCCATGAAAAGTGAGACGGAATCAGTAATATCCAGAAACGCAAAATACATAGTATCTTCCTCTGCTTACTGGTTTATCGATTCGCTGACTGTTCAGCTTTCTGCGCGATCATGCCAGTAGCCTGTTCTTCCAGGATATGGATGATGTTGTCAGCACGACTCTTCACTACTGTATGCATAAAGATCGTAGGAATCGCTACAACGATACCGAGTACCGTAGTCATCAATGCCGATGAAATACCACCAGCCATGATTGTCGGGTCACCCGCTCCGTATACTGTGATCTGCTGGAACACCTGAATCATGCCCGTAACCGTACCCAGCAAACCGCCTAGCGGTGCAATCGTAGCAATCATCTTAATCAAGGTAAGCATACTCTCTAACGCTGGCGTTTCTTGTAGAATCGCTTCTCCAAGCTTTAGCTCCAACGTTTCTGTATCAGCACTTGGATTTGACTCTGCTACTAACAAGACTCTACCCAATGGATTGTTCTTCGATGCTTTGTCGCTCTTTAGCTGACTACGAACTTTAATTGAAACAAGAGTCAGTATAAGTAGTCGAAGGAATCCGATTAAGATACCAACGATACCTACACCAATAATGATAAAACCAATGGTGCCGGAATTATTCCGAACCTGCTCTTCAACAGAAGGAAAGTTAACTAGGTTAGCCATAACCTGGCCGCCTACACCACCAGTCGGGTCGATGCCGACTTTAGTGAAGCCGCTAGTCGAATTTTCTAGTGAGCTTGCTGCGCTTAGGAGAGCGCCGTCTGGCTGGCGAGGAAGTACCTGAAGATGACCGATATCGCCATCGTAGCTAAGGTACTCACCTTCGGAAATCGCGTTGAAGTTACCGATACGAACTACGCTTCGATTTATAGTCTCACCAGTAGGCAGTGATATATCAGCGTTGAATTTTGCTATACGCGCAGACTCAACAACTTCTTGCTGCATGTAGAACCAAAAGCGCTCTATTTCTTCTGGGTTCAGCTGCTCGATAGTGCTGCCGGCTTTCGCGATAAAGTCTTCGATAAATTCGGAGCGGCCAGGATACTGCGCACTGATCAGTGAATTTTCGAAGTTGCTCAAGAAGTCACCAGCGACTCCCTGTAGCGTTCCGAAAAGTTCGTTCAAGTCCCCGCGGCGGTCGCGTAAGACAACGCGCTTATCGCGGATGATGATTTCGTTGGCTTCGAATTGATCACTAAGATCCGATTGCGTTTGTTCTTGCTCAACAATGCGCTCGTTAGTGGTATCGAGAATCTGTTGCTGGCGATTCGCGTTCTGCTCGAATTCCTGCTGACGTTGAACATATTCGGCCGACTCAGCAATCCGATCGTTCTCAACCAAGTCTAGTAGACCTGCAAGAGTGGTAGCGTTCTGCGCCAATACAAGGTTAGAAGTTAGTCCAAGCAGACAGGCTGTAGCCGTTAGGCCAGTAATCTTAAGTAGGTTTTTCATTGTGCCACCTCCGGAGCCAATACAGGCAGTTCAATGATTTTTGGTGCATCCAAGTTTGATGCGACGCGGATAGCAGTTTGTACAGAGGTCCTGTATTCGCCTGCGGGGAGTTCAACCCACTCTCGGGCATTGTTGTCCCACGCGCCAGTAACTTGACGGTCAGTAGATTGATACATTAACGCTACACGTCCGATTCGAACAATGTTCACGTCGCGCTCTGCGCCGTTGATTACTATCACATCAGGATAAGTGGCATTGGTGCGACCATAGGTCGACTCTGTTTGGTATATCACCAAGACTTGACGAAACTTTTCCGCGATGGATACATCGGGATTGTCGATGGCGTCTCTAGCAAATTGTAGACGGTTGGCACGTTCATCAACTTGGAAGGGATAATCCAGTTCGACGAATTGCTCGATGCTAGATAGCATCTTCTCCATCAAGAGTGGAATCTCACGAGTGATTGATTCAACGCTTGCGATAGACTCATCCAGAGTAGCGATATTCTCCTCCTGGATAGAGACTGACTTACGGAAGCCAGCATTCAGCACAAGTAGTGCCTCTAATGCGTCATTCTGTCGCTTGAAGTTTTCAAACGTGGAACTTGTTGAGTTCGCTAAGCGGTTAATTTCATTCTGCGCTGCAGCGGAGTCGGTGTTTTTAGAACCTATAACGTCCATAGCCTGATCAAGAATACTGCTATCTACGAGAATTTCCGCAGCTTGAGCCGAAGCCATGATGCAAGACATGAGCAATGCTAGAGCAGTCATACTCATATTTGTAATTCGACGGTTTTTCATGTGCCATCCTATTTTCTTGTTAAATAATCACTTCTGAACTATCAAGCTTTTGCTTCTGGTTAAAATTTCAGCAATAACTAGTCCAGACACGACAAACTATTTTTCCCTAGTGCCAGTTAACTAACACCTGACTTAACTGTCCGAGAATTTCGTGATTCTTCTAAATCTCTCGTGTCCGACAGTTTTCCTTGAAACAAAGCTTACCGACAGTTACTAATCTACCCAAACTCAAAAAGTTTGAGATGCTTCGTAACCAATCAATTAACTCTGCTATTAGCCAAAAATACAGTAGCTAAATAGTCCCTTTAATTCAACATTTTATGCATGAATTCCGAGTAAGACTATCACCTACATCGCGCTTTTAGAACCTTTAGATTAGAAAAGTTCAGCGCGATGAGAGCGATGGCTGGAAAGAAGTAAAGCGAGATTGAGCGGGAGTAAAAATCAAGGAATAACTGGTTGAAAACTACCAACCAGTTATTTCGGTGAGACCGTTGCCTATTTCAGCGAGAGAGCGAACAGTCTTTACGCCAGCATCTTGAAGAGCAGCAAATTTTTCGTCCGCTGTGCCCTTGCCTCCAGAAATGATTGCGCCTGCATGGCCCATTCTTTTCCCAGCAGGCGCGGTTACACCGGCGATGTAAGCGACAACTGGCTTGCTCACATTCGCTTTAATATACGCGGCGGCTTCTTCTTCTGCCGTGCCGCCAATTTCTCCAATCATTACAATGGCTTCAGTCTGCGCATCTGCTTCAAACAGAGAAAGCACATCGATAAAGTTAGAGCCAGGAATTGGATCGCCACCTATACCAACACAAGAGGATTGCCCGAAACCATAATCGGTAGTCTGCTTAACAGCCTCATAAGTAAGCGTACCTGATCTGGATACGATTCCTACTTTGCCGGGCAGATGAATGTGCCCAGGCATGATGCCTATCTTACATTCGCCAGGAGTAATGACGCCCGGACAGTTAGGACCAATTAGTTGTACCCCTAGCTGGTCACAACTTTCTTTCGCTACCAGCATGTCTAACGTTGGAATACCTTCAGTTATACAGACGATTAATTTAATTCCGGAATTAGCCGCCTCAAGAATTGAGTCTTTACAGAAAGCTGCTGGAACATAAATTACTGAAGCGTCTGCTCCAGTTTCGTCAAACGCTTCCTGCACTGTATTAAACACTGGTAAATCCAGATGAACCTGACCGCCCTTTCCAGGTGTTACACCACCTACCATTTTCGTGCCATATTCGATGGCTTGCTGGGAATGAAATGTACCTTGCGATCCTGTAAAGCCCTGGCAAATAACTTTAGTGTTCTTGTCTATTAAAATGCTCATTGTGCACCTCCGGCTGCAGCGACAACTTTTTCAGCTGCGTCGGAAAGACTAGTAGCCGCGATAATATTCAGACCACTCGCCTTTAATACTTCTCTACCCACCTCGGCGTTGTTTCCCTCTAGACGAACTACCACAGGTACTTGTACTCCTACTTCATTGACTGCACCGACTACGCCTTCAGCAATTAGGTCGCAGCGGACGATTCCACCAAAAATATTGACCAGCACCGCAGCCACGTTTTCATCGGAAAGGATAATTTTAAACGCCTCGGTAACGCGCTCTTTCGTTGCGCCACCGCCGACATCTAGAAAGTTAGCAGGACTTCCTCCATGTAGCTGGACGATGTCCATTGTGCCCATAGCCAAACCTGCACCATTTACCATGCAGCCGATATTACCGTCGAGGGCAACATAGTTAAGCTCCCACTGCGCAGCCTGCGCCTCGCGCTCATCGTCTTGACTCGGGTCATGCATTTCGCGCAGCTTAGGCTGGCGATACATGGCGTTGCCATCAATATTGATCTTGCCGTCAAGGCAATGCAGATTGCCTTCGTCTGTTACAACTAAAGGGTTGATCTCTAGTAGCGCTAGATCCATGTCATGAAACAGCTTAGACAAGCCAAGAAACAGCTTCGTGAATTGCTTTATCTGCACACCTTTTAAGCCTAAACGAAATGCCAGATCTCGACCTTGATAAGGCTGCGCGCCCGTCAAAGGATCAATTGTGGCCCTTAATATTTTCTCAGGTGTCTCTGCAGCTACTTTCTCTATCTCCACACCGCCCTCGACGGAGGCCATAAATACTACACGCCGCGAAGACCGATCTACGACCGCTCCAAGGTAGAGCTCCTGAGCAATATCGGTGCAAGTTTCTACAAGAATCTTGCTGACAGGCTGGCCACCGGCATCGGTTTGATAGGTGACCATCTTCTTGCCTAGCCATAGCTTTGCGAAGTCTTCAGCCTCTTGTGCTGTGTCGACCAGCTTAACGCCTCCAGCCTTACCTCGACCGCCTGCATGTACCTGCGCTTTGACAACCCACTTGCTACCACCAATCTTCTTAGTGGCGGCTGCGGCGTCGGCGGCAGTATCTACGGCAATGCCTTCTGATACGGGAAGCCCGTATTCGGCAAATAGCTGCTTCGCCTGATATTCATGTAAATTCATTTAAGTCCCATCCATTTAACTAACTAGTTCTCAAGCGACTCAGTAGTGAAACTACTTACGACGCTTGCGATTTCCAATGTGAATTGCGTGACCATTCACTGCCAGCGCTGCCTCGTGTACAGCTTCGGATAGAGCCGGGTGCGAAAACATGGTCAGACCAATATCTTCAGCGCTGGCGCTAAATTCCATGGCTATAACGATCTGCTGCAACAAGTCCGCAGCGCTAGCACCTACTATATGACAACCTAATATTCGATCTGTCTTGGAATCGGCGATTAGTTTAACCATGCCATCGGCATCATTTGCTGCTAAAGCTCGACCACTTGCCACAAAAGGAAACACGCCGATATTTGTGTCAACACCTTCAGCCTTTAATTCTTCTTCGTTCTTACCGACCCAGGCTATTTCTGGATGGGTGTATATGACCGACGGCACTAAGTCATAGTTTACCTGCGTCTTTTTATCTGCCAGTCTTTCGGCAACCATAACGCCCTCTTCCATGCCCTTATGTGCAAGCATCGGGCCGCGAACTACATCGCCCACTGCATAGATAGAAGGAATGTTAGTGACACATTGATCATTCACTTTGACGAAACCGCGCTCATCCTTTTCAACGCCTACAGATTCATCTAACAGGGAATCAGTGAACGGTCTACGCCCAACAGCTACGATAAGCTTGTCGAAGGTCTCTGTCTGTTCTCCATCTTTGTCTGTGTATTCAACTGTGACTGTCTTCTTCACACCCTTACCAGTGAGCTTGCTGCCAGATACCCGGCTGCCCATCCTTATTTCCAACCCTTGCTTGGTCAGAATCTTCATCGATTCTTTGGCAATTTGGCGATCGACCATCGGCAGGAAATCGTCCATTGCTTCGAGTACAGTAACTTTTGCACCTAATCGCGCCCAAACACTGCCCAGCTCTAGTCCGATTACGCCACCACCAATCACTCCTAAACGCTTGGGCACTTCTTGGAATTCCAGTGCGCCTGTTGAGTCAACAATAGTGTCATGATCGACGGGAGTTGGAGGGATATCAATCGGCACGGAGCCTGCAGCGATAATAATATGCTTTGCAGCGAGCTCTTGTTGCTTGCCATCTTTGTCGGTGACTACTACTTTGTTTGAGCCTGAAACCTTGCCTGTTCCGGCAATACCATCGACTTTGTTCGCTGTGAATAGGCCTTTGATGCCAGAGGTAAGTTGATCTACGACCTTATCTTTGCGTGCAATCATTGCAGGCACATCCATCTCCACCTTGCCGACGCTAATGCCGTGAGCCTCGAAATGGTTTTGCGCGTCCATATACTTATGCGAGCTATCCAACAACGCCTTAGAAGGGATGCAGCCAACGTTCAGGCAGGTTCCACCAAAAACAGTCTTATTGGCTTTGTTTAGCCATTTTTCTATGCAGGCCGTTTTAAAACCCAGCTGTGCACATCGAATAGCGGCGACATAACCCGCAGGGCCTGAACCAATAACTACAACATCATATTCATTTGACATAAGTCTTTCTCAATTCTGTGTTGATAAGCGAAGCATTAGACACAGCTACAACCTAGTGCTTCTCAAGCGCGCCTTTGTTAAATTTCTAACAGAAGTCGCGTCGGATCTTCCAGCAAATCTTTGACTGTAACAAGAAACTGAACCGCCTCTTTGCCATCGATCATCCTGTGATCGTATGAGAGCGCCAGATACATCATTGGCAGAACTACCACCTCGCCAGAGACAGCCATTGGTCGCTCTTGAATCTTGTGCATACCTAAAATAGCAGTCTGGGGAGGATTCAATATTGGCGTCGACAACAAGGATCCGAATACCCCACCGTTTGAGATAGTAAAGGTGCCGCCCAACATATCCTCTATGGCGAGCTTCCCATCTTTAGCTTTTAATCCGAACTGTCTAATTTGTTTTTCTACTTGCGCCAGGCCCATGGAATCAACGTTGCGCAGTACTGGCACGACTAGGCCACGCGGCGATGAAACAGCTACGCCGATATCTTGATAACCGTGATAAACAACGTCATCTCCATCCAGAGATGCGTTTACGGCAGGATAACGCTTCAATGCTTCAGTACAGGCACGAACGAAAAACGACATGAACCCGAGGCGAGTGCCATCGTGAGCCTTTTCAAATTCTTCCTTGTAACGATTGCGAATATCCATAACAGGTTTCATATTCACTTCATTAAATGTTGTCAACATCGCAGTGGACTGACTCGCATGAAGCAGTCGCTCTGCGACCTTCGCGCGTAGTCGACTCATCGGCACGCGCTCTTCAAGCCGCCCTTCTTCTGACACACCAATGTTAGCTGGTGCAGTCGGTGTGTTCACTGAGGCTTGAGGCGCTACGCCAGGCTCCAATTTCTTTAGAATGTCTTCTTTGGTGATTCTGCCAGCCTTGCCACTGCCCGTGATAGAAGCTGCATCTAGATTGTTCTCATCTATGAGCTTCTTCGCCGCAGGGCTAATCATCGCCTCAGCTTCACTTGAAGAAGCCTCTTCTTGCGTTGCAGGCTGCGACTCAACTTCAGGCTTCGCGGTATCTGCTACGGCTGCCTGCTTGCCGTCATTTGCTAACACGCTACCGATAGCCTGATTGCTTACGATGGTTTCGCCAGCAGCCATTAATATTTCTTTTAGAGTGCCATCGGTTGGCGAAACAACTTCGATGACGACTTTGTCTGTCTCGATATCCACAAGCAGTTCATCTCGTGTAACCGTATCGCCAACATTCTTATACCAATTAGCGATCGTTCCGTCGGGCACCGATTCGGGTAATGTGGGGGCCTTAATTTCAATAGTCATAGTTAATCCTTGCTAACACCTACTGTTGTGCGTGAACACGCTAGCTTAATGCTTGATCGATAAATTCGTTTAGCTGACTTAAATGCAACGCAGGATAACCGGCTGCCGCTGCGGCTGATGCTTCTCTGCCTACATACTCAAGGTATACGGAAGGGAAA